>JAPLVO010000010.1 GCA_026397045.1 Patescibacteria group bacterium
ATACAAAATAAACAAAAAAAATAAAAGCTAGCCCAAAGCTGGGCTAGCCGTATTGATGTACCATGGATGCGATGGATCGTTACTGGCTCGAAACCTAATCGATTTTTTAAGCTGATCACAGAGGTTTTTATATTCAGAGTTATCTCTATTTATCAGGCTTTCGATATTTGAATAAGTATTTTGTATCTCATCAAAGAAGATACTATACTCTAGCTCATTTGGCCTGACCGATAGCAGAACTTGCAAGATTCGCATATTCTCTTTGATATTTTGAGACCTCTGAATGTCTGCAATCAAATTGCGAATCGCCATAAGCTGTACTTCGGTCGTGTAAATTTCAATAACTCTGGGCAGGATTTCTGTATCGCACAGACTATTCTTGAATTTATTTTTGCAGTATAGCCTAGCATATAGCATCGGCTTAATTAAGGAATTATCTATCCTTTTTTCTAGCTCTCTAGCGACTGAAATAGGGGAGAGCCTATGTAGGTTTCTCATATCCCAAATATCCTGCTCGATAGATGCTAGTATTTTAGCTGCAAAGCGCCGGCGTTTTTGCATCGAGCCCGCACTTACACCTTCATTGGCAATTTGAGCATCAAGCCTGCTTGCCATGGCGGTGAATTTTGCATTCGCCGCACCCGGGTTTAGCTTGCCAGTGCTATCCGTAAATCTAGGAATCGTCTCGAAAACTTCTTTTATCGGTTGAGTCTCACGGTGCTCGATTGCCGCTCTTAGCCTGGTAATCGAATCCTGTATCTCATTAATATTATCCTCCGAAAGCCTTAGCTCTTTCCAGTTATTAAGCACTTTATGGCGAGTATTGAGAATAAAATCTAGGTAGTAGATGTATTCAACTCGAGTAGCTTCAATCCTGGACGCTGCCTGAAGACCACTAGTAAAAAGAGTGGGGAGGTATAGTGACGAGGTATAAGGTTTTTTGCCTTTCGGCATAACAAGGGTTATGATTTCGCCAATGATATTAGGATTATCGCACCTTGTTACGACTTCGAATTTCCAGCCGCTTCCAGGCTCACCAATACAGTGAATAGCCCTAGAAGATATATGCATATTTGCATATTCACTTCCCGGCGTAATTATGGCTCTCTCATCGCCAAACCAAATCGTTGAATTTTCCAATTGATATCCTTTTGTAGGGAACGTTTGCAGACGCAAAACTATATTATTGTACAATATTTTATTACTTTTTACAAATAAAAAGCTCCGATGATCCGGAGCTCTAACCGAAACTTAATTCGGTCGATATTTTCTGATATTCTTTCTTTGTCTGTCGCTAGTGCCACCCCAGACCCCAATTTCGTAGTTTTCGAGAGCAAATCTCAGGCAAATATTAATTACTGGGCAGTGTGAACACATCGCTTTAGCAATATTTTGGTCTTTTGTGCTGCTCGAAAAAAATATTTCTGTACCTGAGCTTCTGCAAGCACCCATTTCCATCCATTGAGAAATTAGGTTTTCGTCATAAGGTATTGGTTTGGTCGACATTCCTCCTCCTTGGTACTTAAGCAGCTTAGAAAAAAAGCTGAATTTCATTTAATATATTAAAACAAATATTTGTATTAGTCAAGAATTTAAATCTTGACCAAATTAATCTCAACAGATATAATCACTTGGTATATATGAATATTCCGGAGTAGCTCAGTGGTAGAGCAGTTGACTGTTAATCAATTGGCCGCTGGTTCGAATCCAGTCTCCGGAGCCAAGAAAAAAGACGAGATTTTCCTCGTCTTTTTTCTTTGTCCTGTAGCCCTGGATTCGAACCAGGAATAGAGCGAAGCGGTGGTCGGTAGAACGATACAGCGCACAGAAACTTGTTTCGAGCACTGTTGAGTGGCGGTGGCTTTAGCCACTATCCAGTCTCCGGAGCCAAGAAAAAACACCAGATGATTCTGGTGTTTTTTCTTTGTTCGAGAACTGGCTCGAACCAGGCTTTTTGTGTAAGCAAAAAGTAGTTCGGTGAAGTAAGGCAACGCACAGAAGCTTGCTTCGAGCATTGCCGAAACGAAAAAGGCTTTAGCCACAATCCAGTCTCCGGGCTCAGCAAAAAATCCAGATAGAACACCAATTGCCCCAACTTGTATGTACCAACTATAAAGACCCAGCATAGGGTCTTTTTTTGGTATGATATATCTATGAAAGATGCACTTGGAATTCTGGCGGTTGTAATTGGCTTTATAGGCTATGTGCCGTACTTTCAAACGATATTTAGCGGTAAAACAAAACCCCATGCCTTTACTTGGTTGGTATGGGGCACACTTACTGCCATTGCTACTGCTGGCCAGGTTGCAGGTGGCGGTGGAGCAGGAGCGTGGGTGACTGGCTTCACGGCCTTAATTAGCTTCATAATCTTTGGATTGGCGCTGGTAAGGGGAGTGAAAGACTTTCCATTATCAGATTGGCTATGTCTTGCGGGCTGTATTCTTGCAGCAGTATTGTGGCTTGTTACTGATGATCCACTAACTGCGGTCTTATTGGTTACTATTATTGATGCAGTAGCCTTTATTCCAACGATTCGTAAATCGTACTCTAAACCCAATAGCGAGCCAGTATTCACATATGCGATGAGTGGACTCAAGTTCGTTATAGGTATACTCGCACTTCAGCAGCTATCGCTAATTACCGTTCTATACCCTGCTTCATTAGTGCTAGCAAACGGCGGGTTTGTTATAATGCTGTGGGTTCGGAAGAGAAGCCTGAATAAATAGACAGATTTTAGTTGGCTTCTATTGCTTTTAGTAACCAAAAAAGCATAGAAGGCTTTAGCCGCTATCCAGTCTCCGGAGCCAAGGAGCCATGCTCAAAACGCTAGAGTTCTTTTGTGTTATTATAAAACTATACATTTTATAACTTGAAAGAAGGAACAATGCCTCTTATACGATGCGACTACTCAGAACATCACTTTAGTGACGAAAATCTTAAAATCTTGGTTAAAAAACTTTTTGATGTAAGTGCAGATTTGTGCAACTACAGCGAACAGGACGCTCAAAATAAAATATCTGTATTCAGCAAGCCATTTGGGAAATTTGATCACTCGACTGCATCAGCCGAAGTAGAAGTACTAGCTAAGATCACTGAATTTGATCAATCAGGCAAAACTCGCCAAGATGTTCGTGCCGAGTGGCTAAAGGCATACGAGTCTGCATTGATTCCCTTGGCTTTGCAAGCTAAGCTTTCTGCACCAATAATTTTTACAGTCACATTCCAGGACTGGGAAGTAGTAGTAGTTAGCTCGCAGGGCTCCGTACCTAATTAAGCTAGTTCTACCCCCCCCATTCGCTGGCCAGCGAACTAACCGGCCATCAATAATTCCAGATAGAACACCAACTACCCCAAAGTGGGCTCTTATCTAAAGAGGCCCGAAAGGGTCTTTTTTGATATAATTAGCAGATGCTAGACGAATATCATCAAAAATATGCAAACCGCTCTGATGAGGAAATGAGCGACCGAATTGCCGAGAAAGAAAAAGAACTTATTTTAATTCGTGATGCCGTTAGTCCTAAATTCTCATCGGGTATTCTAAATATCGCAGTGATGGGCTGTGGCGAGAAGCGGTTTGTTGCAGGGCATAGAGAAATATTTTCAAAAGTTTTTGAGAAACCGGTGAATATTACTACTTTTGATATTACAATTAATCACTTAGCCGGTGAAGAAAATATCATCCAGCACGACTGTACGCAGCCATTGCCGGGTGGACCATATGACATTACCTTTGCTCATGTATTATTACGATTTATTCCAAAAGAAAAACAATGGGATTTATTTAAAAATTCATTCAATGCACTTAAAGATGGCGGTATTGCGATACATGTTCTTGACCCAGAAGATTATGAGACAACAGAATTAGTCGACTTACCAGCAATAGAAGAAAACCTCAAAAAAGAAGGTATATCTTCAGCAACAGTGAAATTGCCTATTGGGCAAGCACTTGTGCTGATTAAATAGTTACATTTCAATTCGCTGGCCAGCGAACTAGCCGGCCAGCAATGATTCCAGACAGAACGCAAACGACCTAAAGTGGTCGCTCGAGCAAAAAAGACCCTATCCTGGGTCTTTTTTGGTATGATAGCAATATGAAGATACCAGGAATTATAGGCGGTCTTGGCCCCGAAACAACAGCCAACTTTTATTTGCAGATGAACCAGCTCGCTATTAAAAATAATTTTTCTATTAGGCCGGCTTGTCTTATATGGAATACCCCAATTCCTTACAATATTGAACAGCAATTACTTTTGGGTAATACTGGGATCGAAAAATATGAACCGTATTTAGTCGATGCTGCTAAACATCTAGAAAGTGGTGGGGCTGACTTTATAGTTATCCCCTGCAATACAGTACACTTGCTGATAGAAAAAGTACGCCAGGCAACAAGTTTGCCGGTAATTAGTATTATTGACGAAACAGCTCTAGTCTTACAGCTAAATGGCGTGAAAAGAGTTCTCGTACTAGCTACAGAACAAACCGTATCTAGTAATTTATATAGCAAGCAATTAAAAAGTAGGGGCGTGGAAGAGATCAATATTACACAGCCACAACAGGCCGAAATTAATGAAATAATTTTGAGACTGGTACATAGTAAGCAAACCGATACAGACAAGCAAAAGCTAATAGAGATTATTCAGAGCTACAAAACAAATGCAGACGCCACCGTATTTGCTTGCTCTGATTTACATAGTTTAGTAGCACCAAGCGAAAAGGCAAAAGTCTTTGACAGTATGGAAATATTAGCCGAAGCAACTATTAGAGAAATTCAAAAAGACTAGTTCTGACTTCCATTCGCAGGCCAGCGAACTAACCGGCCATCAATAATACCAGATAGAACGACAACCACCCAAAGTGAACGTTCGAACTAAAGCGACACAGGTTGGTCTTTTTTGATATGATAAAGCTATGAAGCCAAGATTGTATTTTATTGCCGGTATTTCGGGTTCGGGTAAAACGACAGTAGGTCGTAGGATAGAGCAATTAGGCGAAGTTGCTTTCGATAGCAAAATTCAAAAAGGCTTGTTTCGCTTTGCAGACAAAGATGGCAATCAGCCAGATGACTATCAGCCAAACGATAGCGACTGGATGGAAAAATATCATTGGGTATTAAATAAACCCATGCTTGATAACTTAATGGAACAAAATAAGACTGCAAAAAGAGTGTTTCTTTGTGGTGGTGCAGATGATTTAATGCAGTACTGGCCACTGGGTGAAAAAGTGTTCTTACTAAAAGTTGACGGCGAAACAATGCTAAAAAGGCTTCGAGAAGAAAAAAGAGATAATAGTTTTGGCAAAGATAAACAAACCCAAGACAGATTGTTAGAACGACTTGACCGTTATCAAGACAAGACGGTGCGTCTTGGTGCTATCCCGATAGATGCAAAAAAGTCAGTTAATGAGATTATCAAGAATATATTAGAGCAATCCAAATAAGTTTGTTCTAACTCACATCACCACGCGGCAATAGTACCTATGCCTAAAAGACTCGACGGGTCTTTTTTAGCATGATATATCCATGAAAGATGCACTTGTAATTCTGGCGGTTGTAACCAAAGTAGCACCATGGGCTGATATATTGTGTTAGTAACTAAATAATTTTAACAATAGGTATAATTAATATGAAAAAAGAAGAAGCTAAAAAACCAGAAAATCAAAAAGAGCCAAAAGTGAATAATAGCGAAACTAGCCAAAATACACCTCCTGTAGCTACATCCGGCACTCAAAAAGACTTTATGGCAGCAGCAATGCTGTCACTTTTTTTAGGATGGTTTGGGATAGATAGATTTTACCTTGGATATGTCGGTTCAGGAATACTTAAACTAATAACTTTTGGTGGTTGTGGTTTATGGTATCTTATCGATTTAATATTAATTCTCACCGGGTCGCTAAAGTCTGTAGATAAACAAGATTTAAAGGATAGACAAAAGAACATAAAATTGGCTTTAATTATCACAGCCGTTGTATTTGGTATTGGCCTACTGATGAGTATTGTTTCTAGTGCCACAAGACCACCTACAACATCAAACACTCAACCGCAACAACAGGTACAGAAGACAGAAGAAGCCAAGAAAGATGAACCAAAAAAGGAAGAACCTAAACAGCCTGAAGTACCTACAGAATATAAATCCGCACTTTCTAAGGCAACTTCGTATGCTAACAACCAACACATGTCAAAACTAGCTGTTTATGACCAGCTTACATCAGAGTATGGTGAAAAGTTCTCTGCTGCTGCGGCACAGTATGCTGTAGATAATGTTAAAGCCGATTGGAATGCTAATGCTCTGGTAAAAGCAAAAAGTTATCAAAGTATACAGAATATGTCGCCAGAAGCAATTCGTGACCAACTAACATCTCAGTATGGAGAGAAATTTACACCAGCAGAGGCAGATTACGCTATCCAAAACCTTAACAATTAGGTAAATTATGGTATTAATTTCGTCAAGTTATGAAGAATAGGATACTAAATATTATTGGTCTACAAACACCAATGGCTCGCCTTACGGTATTCACCGGAACAACCATTTGTCTATATAGTATTAGTTACTCTTCACTTCTGCAAACCCCAACTCTCTCACTATTCTCTAGGCTAAACATACCTTCGCCATCAATAGGTTTAACTAGGGCATATTGGTTATTAATCCACGGCGATTTGAATGGTGCATGGCAAATGAATAAGCTAGTGTATCTTGTCGCGTTAGTCTTAGCTGGAATAATAGTAGTCGATGGCATAGCACTTTTAAGAAAAGTAGCTAGTACCAAGGATGGTAAATTATCATTAAATAATAGTTTGTAAAAAGGCAATCATCCTAAATCGTATATTCCAACTAAAGCGACACAGGTTGATCTTTTTTGATATGATAGTCAGATGAATTACAAAATTATTATTTTAGCCCCATCTTGTGGCGGCAAATCGTCATTAATGCGCTATCTTCGTGAGCACACAGACTTACATATTGCCGAAACCGATGAAGAAGTTATGAAAGCGAACAATGGCGTTTGGCCAGACAACGAATTAAAGAATAAAGTACTTGTACCCAAAACCACAAATGAAATTATTACTCGTGAAAATGTTATTTATTTTGCAAGCTATATACCAACCGAACTTTTGCAAAAAGCAAAAGAGAAGGGCTTCAAAATTATTGTTTTAGAAACACCCCTTGAAGTTCTAAATAAAAGAAACACTAATAGAATGAAAGTAGAGGGTTATGATGATGTTTCGCAGTGGTTTAAAGGACAGCTGGATAACTATCAATCACTTGCCGAGAATCACATAGTAGACCAAGTAGTAAACGGCAACCAGACCGTTGAAAAAGTTGCCGATGAAGTTAAGAACTTAACACAGTAGCAGTACTAACTTCCGGTCGTTGGACTCAAAAAGTACCTGCCATTTTAAATAAACAAAACCTATATTTTTTTAAGTGGTCCGCTAGTTTTGTCGCCAATAATGCGCTTGTAGAGCAGCTCGGCGCTAATAAGTGTGATAGGCATGCCAATACCAGGATTTGTTCCAGCCCCAACATAGTAGAGGTCGGCAACTTTCTTGCTGATATTCTTAGGTCTAAATATAGCTGTTTGTCGTAATGTGTGGGCTAGACCAAGAGCGGTTCCTTGGTAGCTGTTATAGCGAGCCTTAAAGTCTTTAACAGAAAAGTTTTTCTGGTAAATTATATGCTTACGAAGATCAGGCAGATCCATTTCTTTTTCCATTGTTGCAAGAATTTTATCTGCGTAGGCATCAAGCTGTTTTTCTGTGTAATCAAGGCCAGCTGCTATTGGTACAAGTACAAACATATTTTCCATTCCTTTTGGAGCAACAGAAGGGTCTGTTTTGCTTGGAGCACAAATGTACACGCTTGGGTCGTCTGGCCACTGAGGCTGATCAAATATATCTGCAAAGTTCTTTTTCCAATCCTTACTAAAGAGCAGGTTATGATGCGTTAATGAATCATATTGCCTGTCGACACCCAAGTAAATAATTAAAGCGCTTGGAGCCAGCGTTCGTTTTTTCCAATACGACTCAGAATATTGGCGATATTTTTCGTCTAGCAATTTTTGCTCTGTGTGCTGGATGTCGGCATTGCTTATGACGATATCGCCTCGAAGCTCTTTGCCGTTAACTTTTACACCAACTGCTTTGCCATCTTCGACAATTATTTTCTGGACATCACTATCAGTCTTGAATGTAACGCCGTATTTCTTGGCAACTGCCACGAGAGCATTGGTAATTTCGTAGATGCCACCTTGGGGATAATACACGCCCATATCAAAATCAATATGACTCATAATATTATAAATTGCCGGGGTGTTATAAGGACTTGAGCCAAGAAATATTAGCGGGTACTGCATAATCTTTTGAAGCTGTTCGGTCTTAAAGTAGCCACTTACATACCGATCCATATTCTTAAAAGCTGACAGTTTACGGCCTTCAGTTGCAACTTCTTTGGTAAAGAAGTCACGAAAAGAGTCATAGTTTTTGTACATAAAGCGGTCTTTGGCAACTTCATATTGGTAGCCAGCTTGATCTAGGTATTTTTCAAGTTGTGCACCTGCTCCTTTTTCAATCTTCTCAAATGTTGGAATATCTTTCTTTAGATCAGAGTAAATATCTACTTTTTCATCTAGGTCTTTATAGAATATTCGATAGCTCGGCATTAATTTTTTAAGTTTCAGGAGCTTAGTGATATCTTCATCGAAAAGTTCAAAAAAGTGCTCAAAGACATCGGGCATTAAATACCAGCTTGGCCCGCGATCGAAGGTAAAGCCCTTAGCCTTGAAGGTAGTGGCACGACCACCAATAGATTCATTTTTTTCTAGAACTGTAACTTTCCACCCAGCTTTACCTAGTATGCAGGCACTTCCAAGAGCCCCAAAGCCAGCCCCAATAATAATTGCGTGTTTTTTCATATGCCTATATTCTACTATTTTTCAGTGGCAATTGGTATGAAATAGCAAAATTAAGCCTCAGATAGCCGATGGATTTTAGGGGTTTTTTCTGTAATTTATTGCTACAATCAATGCATATGATTCGTTGGCTAATCAAAATTTCTCGACCTCGTTTCTGGGTATATATCACCGGACCATTTTTAATTGGAGTTGTTGCAGCTAGTCCAGTACAGAGCTGGCCATTGATTATCTTGCTTGGTGTTTACTTCACTTTTCCAGCTAACCTTTTAATTTACGGAATTAATGACATCTTTGATTATGAAACTGACAAGCATAATCCGAAAAAAATAGCTTACGAAACATTAGTAAGGCCAAAAGAGCAGAAACAACTGTGGCGCTGGATAGCAATTACTAATGCACCGTTTCTTCTACTTCTTCCGCTACTTGGCAATAACGGAAGGTGGGCGATAGCGGGCTTCTTGTTCTTTGGTGTCTTTTACTCAATGCCACCTATTCGTGCCAAGGTAAGACCACTTTTAGATTCTATTTTTAATGTTCTTTATATTTTTCCGGGTATTGTTGGCTATGCGGTGGTTTCAAAAACATTGCCATCATTATATCTTTGCCTTGCAGCAGCATTTTGGTGCGTGGCGATGCATGCCTACTCAGCAGTGCCAGATATCGGGGCCGATAGAAAAGCAAAAATTGATACGATTGCAACCAAGCTTGGAAAAACTGGCACGCTGCTGTTTTGCCTCGCGTGCTACGGGCTTGCCGCAGGCCTCACGATATCGGTATTAGGGCAGTTTTCAATTGCAGCAGGATTACTATATGGCTTCATGATGATCATTACAGTGCGGGCTAAAAATGCCAACTCGGTCATGCAGCTCTATAGTCTGTTTCCGTATATCAATATGGGGGTAGGAATGGCTCTATTTTTATGGGTCCTGTTTGTTCTAAAATAATCATATCAAGGCACAATTTGGATATTGATAAAACCCACTTTCGCCTTATGAAGTTCGTCGATTATTGTTTGTACATCATCTTTTTTGATATAATTTAGTTATGAATAAACCAAGAGTTATTTTGCTTCACGGAAATGGTGGCGGTAGTGGTTCTGACAATTGGCTACCTTATATTAAGCGTGAGCTAGAAAAGCTTAATATTGTCTGCCTTGCACCAGACATGCCTGACCCTGTGCTAGCTAGGGCAGAGTATTGGCTACCTTTTTTGAAGATTGATATGAGTGTAGATGAAAATACTATTTTAGTTGGCCATTCTTCTGGGGCAATAGCTGCAATGCGATTTGCCGAACAGAACAAGATTCTAGGTTGCGTGCTTGTTGGCGGCTACCATACCGACCTAGGCATGGAGGCAGAAAAGAAGAGCGGTTATTTTGATAAACCGTGGGACTGGAAAGCCATTAAGGCGAACGAAAAATGGGCAGTTGTCTTTGCATCTATCGATGATCCGTGGATTCCGATAGCTGAAGCTCGCTACATCAAGAATAAGCTTGATGCTGAATATCACGAATTCACCAATCAAGGACATTTTGGCGGAGACAGAGAAAAAAAAGATTTTATTGAGCTACTCGACGTGCTCAAACAAAAACTTTTCGATTAAATTAGTACTTACTTCCACTTACTACTGTTAATACACCTAGACTGTGTCAATTGGATTATATTAAGCCTTTTGGTATTATTTATTTATGAGAAAAATATACATCATAGGCACTTCGCATCAAAAAATAGATGCAAAACTAAGGCTCGAATTTTATGATCTATTTTTGAAAATAAATCCAGACCAAATTTTTATTGAAAAATTAAGTACTGAGGTGGCCACAAAGAATTTTAGAAATGACAGGCCCGAGATGGCATTGGCGTATCAATGGGCCATAGACAATAATAAAATCGCCACAGCTTTTGACTACAAGCTAAACTTTATAAAGAGAAGTGTTAGCAAACTAGAGTTAGATAATATAAATTTTGAGTTAACTAAAATAACCCAAGAAATTGGCTGGAAGGAGCTTAATAAATTTAAAAATATCCAGCTATTAGAGGTAGCATTAGGGAGAGTCATCGATAGGGGAAAGTATAACAAGCGGGAAACCAGAATGCTTGATAAGATAAACAAAAATATCTTAAAAGAGGGGAATATACTTGTATTGTGTGGAACACTTCATGTTCCATTTTTGAAAAAAAATATGAAGGAAGCTTTTTTGCTTGCGGATATACGATAAAATATTTATTTTTAAGCAGTGCATTATTAGAATAAGAGTATAATTATATTATGCAAAATAATCCAAGTACTATAACCGGCCAAATAA
Organism: Patescibacteria group bacterium; assembly: GCA_026397045.1. NCBI lineage: Bacteria > Patescibacteria group bacterium. The sequence continues at coordinate 11,213 of JAPLVO010000010.1, forward strand.
ACCAAAAAGCTATTGAGCTACTAGAAAAACACCCAGAAGGTATTCGCTGGAGTGAAATGCTAAGCTTGATCCAAGAAGCCTTTCCAGATTTCCACCCCAAAACTATCAATGGAGTAGTATGGAAGCTAGTAGAAAATTTCCCCGATAAAGTCTATAAGCCAGAAAAAGGTTTATTTAAAATAAAGAGAGCTGAGTAGGTAGCACTAGTAAAACCATTACCCTTACTATTGTATTTCCTAAAAACCAAATAGAGCTGCTGTATAAATAGGACAAAACTTTAGCTGTATTTTTTAATCTTTAGGCATGAAAAGTTGTACAATATTTGTGTAATGACAAACAATAGCTTACAACAAGACATAGACGACCAGACCAAAGAACATTTTGCTAATGCATTGTGGATGAGTAAGTATGACGAATCTAAAATTCCACCTGCTATTCTAAAGAAATTCAAAGACCCAAAAAATACTAATAGTGCTATTGGCCAGCGAACCAATGCCCACCTAGACTGGCTACTGCAAAGACCCCAGTCTTTTAATCCAGACTATACCAAGCGGTACAAGATGCTCAAAAAGCACTGCCAGAGCCTTTCGCCAAGACAAGCCTATGTTTTTGCCAGTAAGTTTTTGGGCCTAAATGGCTCTCAGGGCTTTGATAAGGTACCCGCAGAAGCAAGCCTAGAATTTATGCGGGACCATATGCCCAAGCCTAGAAGTCAGGTTGGCTGGCACTTTTTTATAGGCTCAGCCTGGGGTGAAGATGGCCAAGAGTATGGCATAGAGTGTATGTTTTTTAGATTTGCACTTTTGCCGCCTAGGCTAGCCAAAGAGCTTGGTCTAAGTGAGCAAGATAATCAAGTTGTAGAGCTGCAGCTTAGTATTAGTGTAGCCGGCAAGCTACACTACCAGGCTGACCCAGTTGTGGTATCTGGTACAAGTGGCCTTATTGACTGGAAGAGTAAGCCTTTTAGCTACAGTCTAGGAAAAAATACAATTTCCTCTAGCAGTAAAGACAAACTTTGGCCGTTAAGTGTTCAGGCCTGGGGTATAGACAAAAACCCAGAAAAAAATATTGAGCTTAGTATTGATCTTGAGTTTGCTAGCGGCAAAGAATTTCTTCTGCAGGGAGATAACGGCGCCATGCCAAGTCTAGATGGCTGGGGAACGCTGTATTATTCTATTCCAAATATTATCTTAAAAGCTGGTAGCAGTATTAGTGTGGCTGGCAAGAAGATAAAACTAAAAAAAGGTACATTTTGGTTCGATCATCAATGGGGTTTTTTAACTGGTAACACTAGGCTGCCTGTCTTGCGAGCCTCTGGAAACATTGGTAAGCCCTTAGCTACGGGCTGGGATTGGTACATGGCTCAATTTGACGGCGATCGGCAAATAACAATGTTCGCAGGCCATACTAAGGCCCTAAAAGATTTTTATTTTAGAGATGGCGCTAAGCCACCAGGCTTGATGCAGGTAGATGTAGCGGGCAAGTATATGGACGAGAATAAGAAGCTGCACAATACCTGGGGTACTCTCAAGGTGACACGCTGGATAAGAGCCGAAAAAACTCCAAACCCCAATATTTACCCAGCTACACATACCTGGCACCCTTGCAGATGGGAATTTAGTTTTGATGATACTATGCCAAAAGACATTCGTAAATTCAGCATGACACCTGTAGTAGAGGGTGGCCAAATAAATTTCTTTGCCAATGGCTCCCAGTACAACGAAGGCGCGGTTATTATAAAAAACAGAAACAATATTGACATTGGCAGAGGCTTTGCTGAGGCAGTGCAATATGCAGACACTATCAAAAATTCTTATGCCATTGCTGGCATTACAGACGCTCAAGATCAAAAGCTTCTAGAAAATAATGGAGACAGCTTGTTTGGTAGAGCCCTTAGCCTTATTTATGTTGTTATGCATCAAAAAGAGCTTAAGAGCGCACTATCTAAATCTAGAGGCCTAGAGTTTTTTAGTAAACCAAAATCTAAAAAGTAGCTGCTATCTAGTTAGGGGTTTTTTAAGTATGATTGATCTATGATTATAAGTAATGACTATAATAAACTTATTGCAGACCCGCAAAGATTTGCAGAGCTAATGAAATATAACGAGTCTAGCCCGGTCTACTCAGAATGGGAGCAAAAACGTCGATTTATTGCAGATACTATCACTGGAGATGGCACCATTCTAGACATTGGCTGTGCCGGCGGGTTCTTTTTGAAAAGTCTACAGGAGTGGTCTGGTCACAAGCTCGTGCCTTATGGCGTAGACATTATAGATGACTATATTCGAGCCGCAAAAGATTTATTCCATGATCAAAAAAATAACTTTGCAGTTTTAGATGTAAAAAATATTGCCAAAATAGAAGAGGTTGGCCTACCCAAACATTTTGATTTTGTATTTTGGAATTTTCTTGGCCCAAAATATTTTAATGACCCAAATCTAGAACAGACAGTAAGTAGCATTATTGCGCTAGCAAACAAGCGAGTAATTATAGGGTTTTATCGAGGCAATCCACCAGGTGCTACCGAGCAACAAAGACTAGAAGATAGAAAAAAGCTAAAAGAACGCGTTGATAGCTTTGCCAAAGACAGGCCAGTGAGCGGTATTGAGTACAACCCAAGCAAATTTAATCAAGCGGTTGTCTGGATAGATAAATAATTATAAGTAACAGTCTTATAGAGTTGATAAATATACATATTGAGTATTAGTGATTTTGGACATTTTGCCTTGAGCAATATACCGTACTGGGGTAAGCTTGGATTAAATCAATAAATTTATGGAGGTATACTATGGATTCAAATAAAACACCTGAAACAAAAAAGATATCAAGCGAAGATACAGCTAGCTCTAATAATGACAATAAAACCAGCGGCCTAGCAGTAGCGGCCTTAGTAATGGCATTTATTGTGCCTCCATTAGGCCTGGTGTTAGCAATAGTTGCCCTAGTACAACTAAAAAAAAGCAAGGAATCAGGCAAGGGCATAGCGACTGCTGCGCTAGTGGTGTCTTCTTTACTTATTTTGGTATTTATAATGGTATGGGCACTATTTATAGGACTATTATTTTCAGTCGACAAAGCGGCTAAGGACAGCGTAGGCACTACTACTAACAAGGCAGAAGTAACAGTCAAAAACAATGATACACAATCATCAGTAAAGAGTAATGCCGGACTACCAGAAGGATTTCCAAGCGACTTCCCAATTTACCCTGGCGGAAAAATCAGTGCATCAAGTAAGACAGACGGAACCTATACCGTCAGTTTTGATACAGACGACTCTAAGAGCAAGGTCGAGGCTTATTATAAGTCTTACCTAGCTAGTAATGGCTGGACAAGTGGCGAAGGCACATCTAGTAATGACTTTGGAACTAGCAGTACTACAACCCTAAAAAAAGATGACTCATATGTGAATGTAATAGTGAGAGAGTCTACCCAAGATACCCCGACTTCAGCTAGCATTATCATCTACAAAAAAATATAAATATTTAGTACCATTACTGCCTAGGTATTTTAGACATTAGATTTTTTAGCCTTACAGTTTTTGCTAGCCCGAAATGTAGATAGCCTGATTTTTAAGCGTATTCTCAGGTATTTTGGGTTAGAATAGGGCCTATGAGAATACTAGTTATTGAAGATGAGAAAAAAATAGCCAAGGCAATCAAGCGAGGTTTGACGCAAGAATCTTTTGCTGTCGGCATTTGTTTTGATAGCGAAGAGGGCATAGAACTCGACCACTACGCCAAAGAATTTATGCTTTTAGAGTATCCCATGCGTATATCCAAGCAGTAAATGTGTATTTACCAGCACCAGATTACGAAACAGCCGTTTGAGGTTGTGAATTTTTTAGTTGTCTTGGCGGACTCATTGCCTAGATCATCATATGCACTCACACCTACGCTATATGTAGTCGCTGCCCTAAGGTCGGTCAGGCCGAAGGAGTAAAAAGGAGTCTTTCCGACAAGCTTATCATCGAGATAGATATTATATCCAGATACAACGAAGTTGTCGTAGCTAGCACCCCAGGCGACGATTAAGCTGGTGTTAAATGCGTTCCTGAGAACTAAATTACTAGGTACGGTAGGTGGAGTAGAGCTAGTATTACCTACAGGAGGCGGGGTGTAAGGGGGCTCTGGGGTTGGCGGCACAACTGGCGGGGTAATAGGAGGTGGGACTGTTGGCGGCACAACTGGCGGGGTTGTGGTTGAATTCCCCCAGGCATAAGCCTTGCTACCGTCGTCCTTCCACTGAGGTTGCAATATTTTAATTTTGTCCCAAGGAATAGCTTTGAACTGGAAGAAGTCGCCGTTCGGTGCCCCAGCATTTTGGTAGACATTGCGCCCCGTTCTATCCAGCTCTACGCCAAAGCCGAACTTGGCCGAGGTATCATCTGCATAGGCACCGTATTTTTGTAGTGCTTTGGCAATTATTTTTTCCATCTTGGTAATATTAGGGATTTCGTCGACATTAACATTTGGGTCGAGCTGGATGCGCGAACCAATAGGAATACAGGTTGCCTGATCCTCAGTAGTCCCATCGCTATTTAGGGCTGGATAAATTGGCTCCCCTTTACAGGTGTTAGCAGTCGCGAATGCAATTGCGTGTTCTATCGAACCTTGTTCAATTTCGTAGGTTCTAATTACGCCGCCAGCAAGCGAAGCCACATTGGTTCCACCACCAACTCCATTGCCATCAATGCTGGCAACACCAGCTGAACCAGGGCACCAGCTGGCATTGATAAAGTTTGGTTGTAAAAAGCAGTTTTTCCACAGCCAATAATCGTATATTTTTCTGGTAGAGTTATCTATCACTGTCAGGTGATGGTCATTGCCAAGCTGTCTAATGGGGTTATCTGGGATTGGAACTGGGCTAGAGGATATGGCATCGCACGCATAAACATAGCAGAAAACAGTTGATTTGTTTGTGGTGGAATCCACATCGTAGATCGGCAAGGACCAGGTCAGAAGAGAAGTCACTGCTGGTGGCTGGGCGTCTTGGATACGAAGCTGCCCGTCCGCGCGGTATCTAACATCGGCTGGGATGATTTGGTTGAGTGGGCTATCGGCCGTAAACATCCTGCCGGACGGTTTTTTTGTGGCATTATCATAGCTATATTTCATAGTGCTAGCCATGCCTCGGTAGATTAAAAATATGCCAGCGAAAATTACCGTAGCAATAATTATTATCGCTAATACTTTAGATGTTTTGATTTTGGCCAAGCTTGTCGATGTTGCGCGGGACTTTGTACTGACTTTTTGTTTTTTTGTATTTTTCATAATATTTATGTTTATAATACACTAAAAATAATTTATCAACAATATTTTTTAAGAAAAAATATTACCGCAGCTCAGTACCTGCGCCAGCAAGAGCACTATTTATTCTTTTTTCCGAATATGAAGCGTTTTGCTGGCGCTACGCATAGCCTTGCGGGGGTCTATCGCGGGTGCTGGCGACTTAATTACTGCAAGATCTAATTTGACCTTGCTTAGGCTAATTACAAACATTCCTACTGGAGCAGCTGCAGTCAGCCAAAAGCTAGAAAACGCCGTACCCTTGCCAAAGACCTTACCAAGCCTAATCGCGATGGCAACAGAGTAGACAGTACCCGCATAGGGAACAATGGATGCTCCATACCAGGATTTAGGTAGCCCCAGTGCGTTGATAAGACTGAAGTAATTTATCATCGGTATAAAGGCTCTCCACCTTGGGGTACTAAGTTTCTTAAATACCAACGAAAGCCCTATACAGTAAACCAAGTACAGAAACATCATCGCAGCTATTACGAGGATACCAGCACTAATTATTGCTTTGATCATGTACTAATTATATATCATCGAGAGGCCTTATTGGCGTGCTTAGCTAATAATTTTCCACAGGCTGTTATAAAGTAATTTGCTGTTTTGTAGCAAAATTCTAGGCATAAGACATATGTTACTATTGTATTAATGAAAAAAGTTATCAAAACTTCTAAATCCTTCTTCATTCGCCATAAAATCATTAGCTCATTGATTATTATTTTAGCTGTGCTGGTCGTGGGCGCTACTATTATAAGCCTAATCGACAGATCTAAAACGGCCATATATCAGTCTTCGATAGCTAGCTTTTATGATACTTCCAATATTGACATTGATGGGCCAGTTGGCCAGATGGTAAGATCCGAGCCAACAGCCACTAGCCTTAAAAACGGTACGGCTACAAGGGTAATTTATAGAACTCAAAAGGCCGATGGAACCAATACCTTTAGCTCTGGCATGGTATACATACCAAGTACAAATTCACCTACCCCTAGGCCAGTAGTGGCCTGGGCTCACGGCACACTGGGGATGGGGGATGATTGTGCCCCATCAAGGCAACAAGATACTATAGCGAGCACTGGAATGGGTTGGGTCGATACAATGCTACAAAGAGGCTGGGTGGTTACCGCAACAGACTACGCTGGTTTTGGCACACCTGGCATTGAGGCATATTTAGTTGGGCAGGCAGAAGCTCATGATGTACTTAATAGCATTAGGGCACTTAGGGATTTGCCCGCAGCAAATGCTGGCAGCAGGTATGCTATTTGGGGGCATTCACAGGGAGGGCATTCGGCATTGTTTAGCTCGGATATGTCCACAGCCTACCTGCCAGAATATGAGCTAGTAGGTACCGCCGCCACGGCGCCAGCTGCTCAGCTTGAGTCGCTCTTATCCCAGCAATTTACAACTGCCGTTGCCTGGCTAATAGGCCCAGAAGTTGTGGTGTCTTGGCCCAATAATTATAGCGGCTTGAGCCCTGAACAAGTACTGACCAAGCCCGGGCTCAACAACTATAAATCTATGGCCCAAGCCTGCATCAAGTCTGTAGCCATAGATGGCATCATTAGACAGAAGATCGGACAAGATTTTTTTTCCCCCGAATTATTAAAATTGCCAGCCTGGAAGCAAGTTATTGCTGAGCAAACTGCACCAGTTCTAGGATCCAATCGGCCTCTTTTGGTAGGCGAGAGCCTGACTGATCAAGTGGTGCTGCCCAATACCACAGCTCAATACATACAGCGAGCTTGCCAATCGGGATCCGACTTGACTTCAATATGGCTAACTGGTGTCGGCCATGTACAGCTACAATCAGTTATTTCCCCGAGTGTAATTAATTGGCTGGGCGATAGATTCGCAAACATACCCACATCACCTACCTGCAATCAGCCCCTGCCTATTACCCCGTCGCAGTCTTAGCTATTTAATATGTTTTATATAAACATATATTTAGTAGTACAATATATATATGAGTTCAAATATTAATGAAATAAGCAATAATACCATTGTTAGGATTCTGGCCATCATAGTGGCCTTTGTCATAGCTGTTTTTTTGATTGTCACGCTTAGGCAGCCACTTGTCTGGGTGGGTATATCTTTCTTTTTTGCTCTCGCCCTGGAGCGTCCTGTAGATTGGCTAAGTAGCAAGCTACCTCGTAAAAGCCGAGGTTTGGCAGTACTTATCGTGGTCGCTGGGGCAATCCTCGGAATCGCATATTTCGTATCTACGATAGCACCCCCACTATTTCGGCAGTTTAGCGAGATGTTAAAAAATTTGCCAGGATACTATTCAGACTTTCTAAGTAATGATAACCCAGTTTCGGACTATCTTGCTAAGAATGATATCAGCAATACATTATCTTTAAATGGCGAACGCATAACGAATTTCTTTACAACAGCCAGCGGCGGAGTTGTTAATGTCTTTACGGGGATATTCAGTAGTATTTTTGCATTTTTCACGATTATTGTTTTTACATTTTTTATGGTTTTAGAGTGGCCTAAATTCCACGATCTATTCTGGCGATACCAAGACCCAAGCAAGCGCAGCCATCGTAAGCACCTGTATTCCCGAATGCAAAAGACAGTTAGCGGGTATATTGGTGGCAACTTACTGACTAGCTTAGTGGCAGGTGCTGTAACGCTGATATTTCTATTATTACTGAAAAACCCATATGCATTTTCGCTGGCATTTACAGTCGCTGTTCTGGACCTAATACCGATGTTCGGAGCACTGCTGGCATCTATAATAGCAGTTTCTGTGGTGCTGGTTTACGGTGGTGTCCCCCCAGCTATCGCTGCAGCTATTTTCTTTCTGGTGTACCAACAAATAGAGAATAATATTCTGCAGCCCTATGTATTTTCCAAAACCGTCAATATATCTCCGTTAATTGCCGGGATAGCGGCCTTGTTTGGCGCCAGCCTCGGCGGGCTAGTGGGGGCCTTGGTCGCAATACCAATCGCCGCATCCTCACAAATACTAATTAAGGACTACCTCGAGAGAAAGTACCCAAATAAACATAGCAAATAGTTTATTAGTTGCTTGGGATCTAGTATAATAATTATCTAATGACAACTAATAGCTCACCAAACTACCAACAACTCGCCCTAGAACTCCACAAAAAACTAAAAGGCAAAATCACTAGCCAAAGCAAGTTAGAGGTAAAAACTGAAGCTGATCTTAGCTTGGTCTACACGCCGGGGGTGAGTGCAGTATCGCAGCTATTGGCAGAGAAGCCAGAGTTGGCCCCAGATTACACCATAAAACACAATACTGTAGCAGTTATTTCAGACGGCTCAGCAGTACTTGGCCTTGGTAACATCGGCCCACTTGGTGCATTGCCTGTGATGGAAGGCAAAGCTATGCTTTTTTCTCAGCTAGCTGGGCTTAACTCTTTTCCTATAGTACTAGACACTCAAGACACAGATGAAATAGTACAAACCATTATAAACATCGCACCAGCTTTTTCTGCTATCAACCTAGAAGATATACAGGCGCCCAAATGTTTTGAGATTGAAAAACGCCTGCAAGAAGCTCTAAGTATTGCCGTTGTGCACGACGACCAGCACGCTACCGCCATAGTAGTGTTAGCCGGGCTAATAAATGCTCTCGAGGTGGTAGGCAAAGCCGCCAATACAAGTAAGGTAGTGATATTGGGTGCTGGCGCGGCTGGTGTGGGCGTGGCGAGCTTGCTTGTAGAATACGGCTTTGAAGATATTGTTGTGGTAGACAGCAAAGGAATAATATCTAGCTCACGAAATGATCTTAACAAAGAAAAACAAGTAATAGCTGGGCTAACCAACAAACATGACCAGCAGGGTGATCTAAAAGATGCACTAGAAAACAGCGATATATTTATTGGTCTTTCTAGTGGTGGCAAGTTGCCTTCAGAACTCATTAAAACTATGAATCCAAAAAGTATTATTTTTGCTCTAGCCAATCCAGAGCCAGAGATTTTGCCAGATTTGGCCCTAGAGGCTGGGGCTATGATTGTTGCGAGCGGAAGATCTGACTTTGCGAACCAAATAAATAATGTACTGGTTTTCCCAGGTCTTTTTAAGGGTCTTATAGACAATAATATAGTAAAGGTTTCTAGCAAGGTAAAGATTGAGGCCGCCGTGGCTTTAGCTGGCGTCGTAGAACAACCTACAGCGGATAATATTATACCTTCTGTATTTGACCCATCAGTTGTTGGGGCTATTGCGAAAAGTATTCTATAGTATTACCATAATAAGTAAAGTATCATCAAGATTAGTAATATAGAAAGTTAAAATAATATATGTCACCAGAAAAAGAGCCAGATAATATTTCGAAAACAGAACCAATAGAAACTCAAACTCAAGAGCCAGCAACAGTATCATCCACAAATGAAAAAACTAGCGGACTTGCCATCGCCGCTCTTGCAATGGCGTTTTTAGCTCCGGTAGTTGGCTTCATACTGGGTATCTTAGCCCTAGGCAGTATTAAGAAAAATAAAGAAGCTGGCCGAGGCTTGGCTATCTCTGCGATCGTTGTTTCAGTGGTAATTACACTTGTTACTATAGCTATAGGGCTTTTTTTCGTGATAGTAATAGGCGTAGCCAGCAACGAAGATAGCCTCCGCACAGAAAATAACAGCGTTTCAATAAGCGGGGAGAACGGCAATGAGGCCGAGATTGGTTCGTCCAAAATTCCAGATGGCTTCCCGAAAGATGTCCCTATATATCCTGGTGCCAAAGTACTGGCTTCTACTAGCATAGATGGCAACTATAGTGTCGCCCTTAGTACTCCAGACTCTAAAAGCCAGGTAGAAGCTTATTACAAAACAACCCTAGCAAATAATGGCTGGGTGTCTGAAAATGGTAGCTCAAGCGCAGAATTTGGGGGCTTTAGCTCGCTAGCATTGGTGAAGGATGGCTCTAGGGTTGGCGTAACCATTGGCGAGAGCACCGATAAAAATCAAACCACAGTAACTATTTCGGTATCCCAGATTAAAGACTAATCAGTAGAGTTATAAGCAAACTGGTGTAGATTATTTTAGAGCTCCTAAGGCCAGAAGTAAGCTTGAGCCAAATAACCAAGTATAGTAGAGTTAAGTGTATAAATAATAATGAAACATAGAGATAAAATATTAGATACAGCACAGCCCAAAAAGGCTAAAAATGCCTGATCCAGCCAAACAGGGAGCTCCGAGTTTTAGATTTATAGTGTGGCTTACTGCATTTTTGTTTGCGGGAGTACTGATAATAGCTTTTATTACTTTATTAAAACCCAATAATCAGCAAAAAGAGCTTACAGGTACAATACAAAACGGTAACAATAACAACTCTGCAAAGTCTTCGCAACAAAATAATAATAATGTCGATTCTACTAGCCTGCCAGCCGATTTTGCAAAAGACATCCCAATATACCCCGGTTCACGCGTCATAGAATATAGCAAAGAAAATAATCTGACTGGCCTTAAGCTAACTAGTAAAGATTCCAAAGAGCAGGTGGATGGTTATTATAATTCTGCACTAATAGAGAGTGGCTGGACAGCTGAGCCAGGGGCATCCACTTTTGATTTGGGCGGGCTAAAAGCTAAATCAGTGACTAAAAACAGCTCTCGGCTGACCACTATATCTGCCACAGATCCCGCAACAAAAACTACTAATATAATCATATCGGTCAATAGGCAGTAGCTAGTGAACATCACAAAGCAAGACTTACTCAGAATATTAATTCCTAGCAAGCGTGAGGCATGGATAATCATCTTTCTGGTGCTGCTTGTTTTTGTGGTTTTTGAGGGAAATTTGGTGTATTTAAGATTAACTCAGGAAACAATATTTTCTGACACAAAACTGCAGGATAGCTTTAGTGCCCAGATAGATGCGATATTCGCCGATAATAAATTTGCCAATACAGCCAGCTTGGTCGTATTTTGGGCCGGAGTCGGCCTGGTGGCTTATAGCGTAATTTGGTCCATCCATTCTTTTTTTGCGGAGGCAAGAGGGGAGGCTGAGGTAGGCCAGAAATTTATAAACCAAAGCGCCAAGCAAGATCAGCTCCATAGATCTCTAGTACAGGCAGGCGCGCTAGCTGGCATAATCGCCCTGGGCCTGCTCAGCCTTAATGTTACAGTCCCGTTCTTTATAAGTATGTGGACTGGGGGCATATTGACAGTCGGCTATGAATTGATTTTTGGCTCACTGCAGATTATCGCTGGATTTATAGGTATGTTTGTCAATTTTTATTTATTCAAGGTGTTGATGGATTGGATAATTATACTGGAGTAGCGAAAGGCTCCTAGTACTTGCGAATTAAACCAATAAGCACGCCTTGTATCTTTATTGGGGTCCCCTTTTCTACATATATTGGCTCCATAGTAGAGTTAGCCGGCTGTAGCCTGATTCTATTGGGCTCCTTATAATATCTTTTGAGCGTTGCTTCGTTATTATTGACTAGCGCTACCACGGTGTCCCCATTACTAGGAACTGATTTTTCCTGAACAACCACATAATCCCCATCGTGTATGCCATCTTCGATCATGCTTTGGCCCTTCACCTGAAGCACATAAGAGTTCTTGCTACCCACCATAAAAGCGGGGACTTCTAGGGTCTCCTTGTGGCCTGTGACAGTTTCTATGGGGCTTCCCGCGGCAATCATGCCTAAAATTGGCAACCCTATACCAGGCTCATTGATGGAGGACTGTACCTCAAGTACTGGGATAAGTGACCGAGCCGAATTTGCACCTTTCTCTAGGAAACCCTTATCTACAAGAGTATCTATATGCTGGGCCACGGTGGCTACGGAGTTGAGCTTAAGCCCGTTAGCGATCTCGCGGTAGCTAGGGGAGTATCCCTTCTGCTCTATAAAGGTCGTTATGAAGTCGAGTGTCTTGCGCTGTTTTTTGGTTAATGCTGGTTTCATTTATATTTACCTCCAAGTTTTATATCGCTTTTAATTATAGCGAACATAGAACGAACCTGTCAAGCACTATAGCATAAGTTTCTTGCGGTTAATTCAGCCCTAATCAATATTCCAGATACAGCCTTGCAGCTGTGTTTCCTCTGCGATGCCTGCAATCACCACCAGTAGCCGATAAAAATTCAGGCTCTTTCTATTGACATAAGATTGTACCTGGAATAACCTAGACTACATAGTAATATTTAATGGAGGAAACAGAACAATGGCATTTTCACATGTTAATTCAAAAGGTCAGACATATTATCTTCACTCACGAGAGGTTACTCTTAAGGGTGGACGATTGCAAAGGATATTCTTTTTTGGTCGCGAAGCCAAAGAAGGCGCAATAGATGCACTTCCAGAGGGCTATATCATTGTTGAAAATACTCGAACCGGCCTACCTATCTTGAAAAAAGACAGATAGTCTAGATAAAGTAGCACTTAGCTACTGGCAAAAAAGCACCAACGCAAGAAGGTGCTTTTTGCTTATATAGATAATTTGCGGTAATATACCAGCTGGTATTTATTAAGTTCTTTAGCTTGAAAAATATGTCAATTTACTTGATAATTATATCAAGGGCCCGTAGCTCAGTGGTTAGAGCAGTCGGCTCATAACTGATTGGCCGTTGGTTCAAATCCAACCGGGCCCACCATAGTAGAATAAGGTCGCTTATGTGATCTTTTTTTATTGTCTAAAACTTGCCCTTACAACATAAGCCCTTTACAATAAATAGTCTATGGTAAAAAAACAAAACACACGGGCAGCTTATAAGCCAGATCATCCCTACCTCAAAACGCTTAGCATACAAAAGAGCTCGGGCTTCGGCCGAAATAAGATGCTGGCCATGAGGTCTGCGGTAATTATAGCTTTATTCTTGCTGGAAGGGGTGGTGATGTTAGCCGTGGTTGATTCGAAGATCAGCCATAGCCCTATAAAGAGTGATGTAGCGGTGGTCGCTAAATCCCCCAAAGCCAAGCCTAAGACCGAAGTAAAAGCAGTTTCTGAGCCAGCCCTGCCTGCCCCAGCCTTGGCTGTATCCGATATGTCCTTAGTGATACCTAAGCTATTTATTAACGCTCCAATCGACCCTGTTGGGCTCAATACAAAAGGCGAAATGGCTACTTCACCCAGCCTTCAAAGGCTGGCTTGGTACAAGGATGGTGCAGTACCGGGCCAAATAGGCACTGCAGTTTTTGCAGGCCATTATGGCGGACCCAACGAAATAGGGGTGTTCAGATCGCTAGATCAGCTCAAAAACGGGGATGTTTTAGAGGTCAAAAGCAAGGCCGGCAAAATACAAAAGTACTCGGTCTATAATATAGGTAAATACGCCTTGGCTGATGTGCCGCTGCAAGAGCTTTTTAATAAAAATGACGGCAAATATCTTAACCTTGTGACTTGCGTGGGGACTTGGAGTAATGGCACTAGTAGTTACGACCAACGCTACATTGTTTTTTCTAGGCTAATAGAGTAGTTGACAACCCAAAGCAATTTGAATACAATTAATCATAAGCGTAATTATAAATCTAAGTAGAATAGGAAAAAATGAAAATCAACATGACTCGCCGTACAAATATACTATCCTTAGCGGTATTAAGCCTCCTTATACCAGGAATGTTCTTGCTCGCGAAGCCAGCTAGCGCGCAGTATAGTGGCACTAATGGCCGAATAGTATTTTTGCAGGAGCGATCAGCTGGATTACCAAATACCGTGGAGGTCTGGTCTGCTAACCCAGATGGTAGCGCTTTGGTTCAGCTCACTAGCGATGATGAGGCCAATGGTTACCCAGGGGTCTCTAGTGATGGCACAAAGATAATTTATACAAGCTATGACGCTACTACTTCTGGTACTTATAGAATTCGGATGATGAATATTGACGGCTCTGGCAAGGTAATATTGCAAGGTACTCAGTCGGCCCCCAATGATTATTATGGGGAGCCTAAGTTTAGCAAGGACGGCTCTAAGATTGTTTTTGTAGCAGCAGCAGTTACTGGTTTGGCTGGCAATGAAGTGTTTACCGCCAATGCCACAGTAGGTGCAACCAAAACCCAGCAAACCTCTGGCAGTTCTAGCTCCAATACATCTATGTACCCGATCTTTAATAACGCCGCAACCAATATCTACTACTCCGCCTCAAATTCTGGTACTCCTGGCCAAACCAACATATGGAGAGTTGCAGTAACTACCTCTACAATCAATTCCCCATTCCTTTTAACGCAGATAAACTTTGGTGGTGTTCAGATATCAGCGGCACCAGATTTAAGCCCGGATAATACTAAGCTCATATTCCATAAGAATACTTTTGCCGACCCCGGCATTTATCGTCTATTTTATTTAAGCAATCCAGAAACTATATCCACTACACAAAATTCAGCGACGCTTGTCACTTTTTCTACACCCCTAGGTGCAACAGACTCTGTTGCAAATCCTATCTTTTCGCCTGACGGAAATCGAATAACCTACACCCTTTCAGATAGTACAGGATCAGGGTACCAAGTTCAGTTTGCCGATTACTCTTCAGCGAATGTAGTAACTAATCGTAGAGCGTTGATTTTAGGCAATGACCTTACTGACCCGAACACTATATTATCATACTGGGGTGCAATGCCTGCAATTCTGAATTGGCGTGGTGATTATTCGGCCACACTGCTTTATGCGCCCAATGATGTTGTGTTTTATAGTGGTTCTTCCTATGTTTGTGTCACTGCAAGCTGTTCTGGTAGTACACCATCTAGCACATCTACCGATTGGGATCTTATGGCTTCGCAAGGGACCCCTGGAACCAATGGAACCAATGGAACCAATGGAACCAATGGAACCAATGGAACCAATGGAACCAATGGAACCAATGGAACCAGCTTTACATGGCTGGGGACTTTTAGCCCCACGACAATCTATACTGCCAGGCAAACGGTATTTTATAATGGGTCTTCATATGTTTGCGACCCTGTTTCTCCGGCAACTACATGCCCAGCGGGCACCACACCTACTACTGCAAACGGCTGGGACCTATTGGCTCAACAGGGTATTGCTGGCCCAACTGGCGTAGCTGGCCCAACTGGCCCACAGGGTGCGACGGGTGCAACAGGCGCAACAGGTTCTGCTGGTTCTGCTGGTTCGGGCAGTTCCGCATCTGGTTCATCTACCCCCGGCGCTCCCAACGCATCTGTGGCTACATTGGTCAGAACTAGCTCCCCGGTGGCGTTAGCAGGAGTCGCAGTAGCTATGGTTATTGGTCTAGCTGGGTTCTGGATTAGTATCGAGATCAAATCCTCTAGGTTGGCTAAGCGATAATAGCCGATAAATGGCGGTATCTCGCGACCAGGCTACCCGCCCCAATTATCAAGCACTACATTAAGTTGATAGGAGACTAAAATATCTTGAAGGATGGCAGGATTGATCTAGCACATAGCCCCCTTTCTGGTGAGTTAAATCAATCACAGAACAAGCCTCTGGGTGCAGGATCGCAAGGCAACCAAGTGCCAGCTGGCTCGCCATCTGAAAGCCTCGGCTCGGGCAGTGACCCGGCACCAAACAGTGATGCGGCGCTGGAAGCCGAAATATCTGCGCGCGTTAGGGCTCGCGAAGCAGACAACCAAGCCAATAATGCATTTAACCCTAGCGTGAGGCGATTTAATAAGACCCCTAAAGCAAATAAAATCTTAAAGTATCTTCTTGCCGTGGTGATAACTATATCTATAGTTGCTAGCGCAGTGTTTGGAGCAATGTATTATATGAGTATTCGCAAGCCAACCCAGCCTGTGCCGGCAAACAACAAGCCCCAATCTGAAGAAAACTCATCACAGGATAATGCGGCAACTAATACCGATCCTAGCAAATATACTCCTGAACAGATCAAGGCAGTGTCGAAAAGCGAACTGTTTTTATCGTCCCTAAAGGCTCAAGAATACGACAAGGCCTTCGCCCAGCTGGCTCCAGAACTTAAAAAAGAGTACACCGATGGCATCGAGGGCTTTGCTAGTGACGCCAAGGGGGCAAACCTAAGCCTTATCGACGGTTGGCAGATCGCATCTGTGAGTACTAACGATTCAGGCGACCGAGTCGTGGTAAAGGGTACGCTTAGCTTTGCTCAATCCACACCTGATGGTAGTTTCGAATTCGGTTTCTACAAAGACGGCTCCGATTCTGTATTTCTTTTTCAGTGGCAGATAACCCCCGGGGCTTAGCTAGGTACCAGCCTAAGCCAGCTTATAGACAGCAGGGTGGGCTGTGGCTTAAAATAGCAGGATATGATAATCCAAACACTGGAATTAAAAATAAGCGAATCCGTCCGTATCTTGGTTTTGAGTGATATACATTTGATGCTGCCCACTACACCCGAGCTTGATTTGATTGAGAAATCATTAGTAGCAAGGATTGTCGACTTGTCCAAAAGCAAAGATGCGATATTAGTGCTTAACGGGGATATATTTGAGCTGTGGGAGCAGAAGGACCAAACTATCGCCGACATAATCGCTGGGTTCGAGGCCCTTGATGCTGCCATTAAGAACTTCAGTGGCGGAAGGGGGCACAGATTACTTTACTGCGTCGGTAATCATGATGAGCTTTTGGCCACCAGCGCAAATGATAGGGCGGTACTACTAAAGCAATGGGGTGCCGAGATAGCCAGCTCCATAGAGCTCAGACAGGGCCGTAGGCTTATCAGGATTGAACACGGCCATGAGCACGACCATTACAACAAGACGAGTCCAACAGGCGTGTCTTATGGCAAGAGGCTAGTTCAGCACACCCTTCCTATGCTTCAGCTATATGCCCCAACTTTATTTAAAGGTATCGGGGATGTTGTCGGTCGTGAACTTCTCCCGAGCTATGTTTTGAGCAATCTAGTGTACGGCCTAGTTGTGCCACTGCTAGTTCCACTCGTGCTGGGGTTGTCCATGGCGGCGGCACTGTATGAGCGAGACCCCAGATATTTGTTTTCAGCATTGGCTGTGCTTGTGGCGGCATGGCTAGCGACCTTACTTTTCGACAGAGTCTTGAGGCTATTAGCAGCTAGAGTTTTTGGGGGTGGGACACGATTCATGGATTCTATATTTGAATACCAGAAGCGTAATCGGTATGATGTTTTGATTTTAGGCCATACACATAGGGGAGCGGTCGTTAAGCGAGGCAAGTATTACTATGCCAATAGTGGCTGTAACGATATCATTGCAATTCCCAAAAATGGCTGGCTGGGGCTTGTAAAATTTAATCGCTTTGTGCAGATGAGCGATATCAGACTTAACAATAAGCAAAAAGAGTTCGTTAAATACCACGAAGATATTATAACTTTGCTAAAATAGGTGTATGCGTAAGTATCTAAAATCTGGAAAAATAATATTGTGGGCTGGCGCGATCGCCCTAGTCTATATGTTTGTGATCTTAGCGAGTGAAACCAGCCGTAACTATCAGCTTAGAAGTAAGGCCGACGAGCTAGATTCGCAGATTTCCAGGCTTGAAGGGCAGGTTGAAGATCTTGGCTATAAAATAACATATTATAAGACCGATTCATTCCGCGAAAAACTGGCTCGGGAAAAGCTAAATGTTGCTGGAGCCGGTGAGTCGGTCGTGATTATTAAAGATGATAAGCGCGACCGAGCCGAAGATTCGAGTCAGTCCAAGATAGAACTAAAGTCCGACGAACAGGTGCTTTCCGAAAAACCCAATTACCAGCAGTGGTCGATTTTTATTTTTGATAAATAAAATACCTCTAGATAAGTTTAGAGGTATTTTATGGTGGCTGGAGGAGGATTTGAACCTCCGACCTCAGGCTTATGAGTCCCGCGCTCTAACCAACTGAGCTACCCAGCCTAACTACCATTGATGAAAAAATCCTAAAAAAGACTGTTTTCAAGCTGTTATTATTACATATTGACCCTGTAATTTCAAGCTAGTAGGGGGCATATCGCCAAAGTAAAAACCCAACGCATAGGTTGGGTTTTTACTTTGGTAGCGGGGGCAGGATTTGAACCTGCGACCTCCAGGTTATGAGCCTGACGAGCTACCAGACTGCTCTACCCCGCGGCATTTTAGAGAATGGTAATTATTTTAGCCCAAATATAGCAATTGGTCAAGCTAGTTAAGCTGGTCGGGGCGTTTATTATATTGCCCATATCCTCTACAATAGAAGCATGCTAAGTAATTTACATAAACACTTGCAGGATCGTAAACTCCTACCCAAGCATAGCAAGATATTGGTAGCCGTTTCTGGTGGTGTCGATTCGGTTGTTTTACTCGATCTTATTAACGGCCTTAGAGCAGAATATGGCTGGAAGCTGGCTGTCGCTCACTATAACCACGGCATGAGGCCTGATGCTAGCCAGGATGCCATGCTTGTAGGGGAGCTAGCCGACAAGTACGGCATTCCTTATTATATGGGCAAGTATGAATATACTAATTTCACCGAAGCCACCCTGCGCAAGTATAGGTATGAGTTCTTAGAAGAAATTCGCCGTGACTTAGCCTTTGACTATATTATCACCGCCCACCATAATAACGACTTCATAGAAACTGCAATATTTAATACCATTAGAGGCTCAGATAGGGAGGGCATGGTGGCCTTGAAGCCAAGGAGAGGCTCGATTATTAGGCCACTCCTGCCGTTTTCTAAGGCAGAGATTATAGTTTATGCCGGCCTTAAGGGCCTTAAATATCGCGAGGATAGCACCAATAGCGACCTCGGGTATAGCCGTAATTTCGTACGCAATATCCTTATCCCTCACGGTAGTATTGCGTATCGTAATTTTCACCACAACATGAATCGCAGGCTATCTAGCCTTACGGACATTAACAGGAAGGTTAACCTTGGGCTGGGCCGAGTCGCCCGAACGCTGGTGGAATATGAAGATGATAAATCTCTGCAGATATCGGCTCAAAGGTTCGGCCAGCTACCATATTCTATCCAGAAAAGCCTACTCGTTTTCCTGGTGAAGCGACTTAGGCCTGTGCACGGTCTGTCCAGTGTTGGCGTAACCAAGGCTGTTAAATTTATAAACACATCCAAGACGGGCTCGCAAATGTCCCTGCCAGATGGCTTGCAACTAATTAATACCTATGATAAGTTTGTAATCACTTCAGATAAAAAAGACTTCTCCAGTGAAGCCGATGATAGCCTTCATATCTTCAGAACAGATAGGCCATTTCACAACAAGCTGTTTCGCCTTTCCATAAGCACTAAAGGCAGTGCAGGAACGAAGATCCCAGCGCGAAAATTATATGTTAGGTATAGGCAGGCAGGGGATAGGGTTAGGCCCATGGGCATGTCTGGCTCAAAGAAGCTCCAGGATGTTTTCGTGGATGCTAAAGTGCCTAGGCACCTGAGGGCTATTTGGCCAGTCGTCGTGACTGCTTCAAACGAAATCGTATGGGTCCCTAATGTAGTCAAGGATAGAAGATTTTTTGATGTATCAACCGATAATTATCAGTATTTAAATTGCGAGGTAGTATGAAAAAAGTTCCAAAAAATGTCTGGTATGCAGTTGCGGCTTTTGTAGTACTAGTGGTGCTTGTTTTGAGTATGGGCAATGGCTCTTTACTGACCAAGGCCCCAGAAGAAGTGCCTTTTAGCACTGTTCTAGATGAAACCAAGCAAGACAAGGTAGAAAAAATCCAAGTATCCGGTGATGAGATAATCGTTACACTTAAGGATGGAACAAAGCAAAAATCTTACAAGGAATCATTCAAGAGTCTTAGTGATTTTGGCGTGGACTATAACAAGGTAAAGGTAGAGGCTAAGAACCCAGACGCAGGCGGCGGCAGATGGCTGGACGTGCTACTAGCTATTATTCCTATTGTGCTAATAGCAGGATTCTTTTATGTCATTATGCGTCAAGCTCAAGGCAGTAATAGCCAGGCTATGAGCTTTGGCAAATCTAAGGCCAGGGTATTTGGTATGGAAAAAAACAAGGTTAAGTTCAAGGATGTTGCAGGCGTACAGGAGGCCAAGCTGGAACTAGAAGAGATAGTGGAATTCTTGAAGTTTCCGGCTAAGTTCGAAGCCTTAGGGGCCAAGATACCCAAAGGGGTCCTGCTTTTCGGACGCCCCGGCACAGGTAAGACCTTGCTGGCTCGAGCAGTAGCAGGAGAGGCCGATGTACCATTTTTTAGCATCTCTGGATCAGAGTTCGTGGAGATGTTTGTGGGTGTGGGGGCGAGTCGCGTAAGGGATCTATTTGCCCGCGCAAAAAAGAACTCCCCCTGTATTATATTTATAGACGAAATCGACGCAGTTGGTCGGCAGCGCGGAGCTGGAATGGGGGGCGGAAACGACGAAAGAGAACAGACTCTAAACCAAATCCTTGTAGAGATGGATGGGTTCGAGCAGGGCACGAATGTAATAGTAATTGCCGCTACTAACCGACCCGATGTATTAGACCCAGCCCTACTTCGACCAGGCAGATTTGACAGGAGAGTTACCCTAGATGTGCCAGACATGAAGTCTCGGCAGGAGATTTTGGAGGTTCATACCAGGAAAAAGCCACTAGAGAAAGGCATAGATTTCAAGGAAGTTGCTCGAAAGACCCCAGGCGTATCTGGTGCTGATTTGGCTAATATAGCTAATGAGGCAGCTATATTTGCAGCTCGCTCCAACCGTAAAAAGATATCCCTAGCCGACTTCCATGAAGCAGTCGAAAAGATAGCATTAGGGCCAGAGCGCAGAAGTCATATTTTGAGCGATAAGGAAAAGAAGGTGACTGCATATCATGAAGCTGGCCATGCACTTATTGGCTATTTGCTACCTAACTGCCACCCAGTACATAAGGTATCTATTGTTAGTAGAGGGATGGCAGGGGGTGTAACCTGGAGTCTTCCTATTGAAGACAAGCACCTTCATTCACTGGCTGATTTCAAGGATGATATCGCCATGTCGCTAGGTGGCCGAACAGCAGAGAAGATTGTCTTCGGCGAACAAAATATCACTACGGGAGCAGAGAGCGATCTTAAGCACGCCAATGGTCTTGCTAGGCGTATGGTGACAGAGTATGGCATGAGTAAGTCTTTGCAGAATAGATTTTTTGGGGACGATCAAGGCTCAATGTTCATGGGCCGAGCAATGCCACAAGAGCGAGGCTACTCCGAAGATATGGCGCGAAAGATAGATAGCGAAATAGAAAAAATCATTAATGAAGCAACCAAGCTTGCCGAATCGACTATATTAAAGTACCGAAGTGAGCTAGATATTATTGCCACCACCCTGCTTAAAAAGGAAACTATTGAAGGCAAGGACTTCGATAAGTTGCTAACATCGGTTAAGAACCAAATCAAAAAAGAGACCGCAGCAACCAAAAAACCTAAGAATAAGACCACCTAAGGAGCTAGTAGGACTATCTCGGACAATCTAACACAATCGAGCCAGCAAGGGGCTTGTTCGGCTATTGTAGGTTATATTGCACTCCCATCTGGTAGTATAATAAACTATCGTGAATAATTTATTAAACAAAATCAACAAATCGCGGACCATGGGAATGGCCGCATTTGTTATCTCGTTTTCTTATTTTCTGAGTAGGGTCCTGGGGCTTGTCAGGGATAGATTGCTAGCTAGTAATTTTGGAGTTAGCCCGCAAACCGATGCCTATACGGCAGCCTTTAAGATCCCCGACCTCCTATTCACGCTGATCGTTTCTGGGGCCTTTGCAGTATCCTTTATACCAGTATTTATTGGTTATCTGGAAAAAAAGCAAGAGCGAGAGGCTTGGGTGGTGGCCAACTCGGTACTAAACATACTTCTACTGACTGTGGGCTTTGCCAGCATCCTGGCCTTTATTTTCGCTAGCCCACTCGTAACACTCTTGACCCCAGGATTTGATACTTACAGGCACGATTTGACAGTTAATATTACCAGGATGATGCTTGCAGCACCGTTGTTTTTTGTGATATCGAGTGTGTTTGGAGCAATCCAGCAATCCTATAATCGTTTCTTGATTTACGCTATGTCGAGTGTGTTTTATAATTTCGGAATAATTATCGGTATCATATTCTTTAGTAGGTTCTTTGCAGGGGAGCCGATATATGGCGTAGCGATCGGCGTGGTCGCCGGAACCGCAATGCAGGCAGTATTACAATTTATTGGTGCATTTGGGTTAGGTTATAAATACAAGCTTACCATGCAGTATAAAAACAAGGGTGTGATTAAGATAATTAAGCTGATGATACCAAGATCATTAGATCTTGCAATAGATCAGATCAATTGGATAGTCCAGACAGCAATAGCTTCCAACCTAGCTTCAGGCAGTTTGTCATCATACTATTACGCCAATAACCTTAAAAATGTACCTGTGGCATTATTCGGCGCCGCAATGAGCACTGCTTTTTTCCCTTCTTTGGTAAGGGCCGCTGGGAACAAGGATAAATCTAAGCTGGCATCGGCTATTGTTAAGGACCTCAGCATCCTGATGTTTTTTGTAGTGCCATCAGCCTTTATCGCTATAGTGATGAGAGGCTACATAGTGCGCATTTTATTTGGCTTTAGCGATCAAGTCACCGCAGATACACTAGGCTTACTAGCTGGCTCAATAATTGCCACTAGTTTGTTTTTTATGGTAGCCAGAGTGTTCTATGCTTTGGAGGACACCAAAACTCCTCTGTTCGTTAGTTTGGCATCGATTATATTAAATGTATCTATCAGTATTCCACTCTCCAGGATGTATGGGGTCGCGGGCCTTGGGCTGGCGCTATCTATAACTGGTTTTGCTGAACTAATAATATTGCTGGCGCTACTAAGGCGCAAAATAGGCGATTATGGCCTATCTTCTATTTTTAAGTCAGCATTAAAAATAACTACAGCTTCCCTTGCTATGTCGACCCTGATGTATCTGATGGTGAGGTACTTGTTCCCGCTGAATAAATCCGATATTGGGTTCTCTCAGCTCGCACCGCAGTTTACCCTAATTTGTTTAATCGGCTTAATATTGTTTTATATTTCAGCCCGATCTCTGGGTGTTCCCGAAATACAGACCGTAACTAAGATTGTGCGTAAAAATATCAATAAGGTGGTGCATCGTGGATAAGATTAGGAATTTTTGCATTATAGCTCATATTGATCATGGCAAATCCACTTTGGCAGATCGCCTACTTGAGATTACAGGAACCGTAGCCAAACGCGACATGAAGGCCCAGCTACTCGACACTATGGAGCTGGAACGAGAAAAAGGAATAACCATCAAGCTGCAGCCTGCTCGCATGAATTGGAAGGGACACGAGTTAAATCTAATTGACACCCCTGGGCATGTTGATTTTAGCTATGAGGTAAGCCGATCGCTTGAGGCCGTCGAAGGAGCAATCCTAGTGGTGGATGCAAGCCAAGGTATACAAGCCCAGACCTTAGCAAATGTGTATATGGCTATTGAGGCTGGGTTACATATAATCCCGGTAATGAACAAAATCGATCTTCCTGCGGCTGAGCCAGAAAGGGTTGCGCAAGAAATTGGTAATCTTTTAGGGGTAGATCCACTGAGCGTTAGCAGTATATCTGCAAAGACCGGAGAGGGAGTAGATGATCTTCTCGACAGAATAATAAAAGATGTCCCGGCACCTACACACGAAGAAGGTCCAACCAGAGCTTTAATATTTGACTCAATCTATGATGGCTATCGAGGGGTAATACTCTATGTGCGAGTAGTTAGTGGTACTATTTTTACCAATTCCGAGATCACTCTGATGCAGTCTGAAAGCGATTCTCTGGCCTTGGAGGTTGGTCATTTATCGCCAGCTAGAGTCGAGGATCCCGAGATAGGCCCCGGTCAGATAGGATTTATCACCACCAATATTAAGTCGGTACAGTTCGCTAGGGTTGGAGACACTGTGACCTTGGCCGAGAATAGAGCAACCGAGCCTTTGCCGGGCTATAAAAAAGTTCAGCCTTTAATCTTTGCTAGCTTCTACCCAATTAGCCAAGAGGAGTTTCCTAAGCTCAAAGACTCGCTTGAAAAACTCTCGCTAAATGATGCCTCGCTATCCTATACTACTGAAAACTCAGCTGCCCTGGGTTTTGGCGTGAGGATCGGTTTTCTTGGGCTGCTGCACTTAGAGATAATTAAAGAGCGACTGGACAGGGAGTTTGATCTGGATCTAATCGTCACAAGTCCAAGTGTTAGCTATGAGGTTTCGTTGACCAACGGAAGCAAGGAGAGGGTCGAGCAAGCCAGTGCTCTGCCAGATGAATCCCAAATACTGAGCATTGCAGAACCTTGGGTAAGAGGGGAGATCGTAACTCCCTCGGAATATATTGGCCCTGTACTAGGGCTTATTATTGATGCTAGAGGCAAGCAGACCAAGCTCGAATACTTCGACCAATCGCGCGCCGTAATCGGTTTCGAAGCCCCATTGGCTGAAGTTATAACTGATTTTTATGATGTCCTTAAGAGCCAATCTTCTGGCTTCGCATCGCTGACCTATGAATGGGACAGATACGAAACTGGTGATCTTGTAAAAGTAGATATTCTGCTGGCGGGGGAGAAAGTTGATTCCCTCGGTGTAATTATTGCTCGAGCCAAAGCAGAAAACTATGGCCGAGATCTTTGCGAAAGATTAAAAAAGTTGATCCCCCGTCAAAATTTTGAAGTGGCCGTGCAGGCCGCAATTGGAGCAAAATTCATCGCCCGCGAAACAATCTCGGCAGTCCGAAAGGATGTCACGGCAAAGCTCTACGGAGGCGATATTAGCCGCAAAAAGAAGCTTTTACAAAAGCAGAAGAAGGGTAAGGCCCGCATGAAACAAATAGGCAAGGTTTCTATACCATCTAGTGTTTTTATGGACCTTATTAAGAAAGCTTAATTGCGATAGAGGCTGAACTCTTTTATAATTACTAATCAAAGGAGGTATAAATGGAAGATCAAAACTTAGACAATACTACTGAAACAAACATAGCCGAGCGAAAGGTCGATAAGAAAACAGTGATCACACTCGTGGTTTTATTGGTGCTAGTTGTAATGGGTGGAGTTGGGTCGTGGTTTTGGCAACAGAGAATTATCAATTCCCAGAAGGCTAGTTCCCAAAAACAAATAGATGATCTTAGCGCAGAACTGAAAGCTGTACAGGCAGAGCAAGCCAACGACACTAAAAAAGACCAAGTGCTGGCCGAGGTGGATCAAAAAGCCATAACAGATCAAGTTCAGGCTATCTATAAGTACTGGATAGATAATAAGGACAAAGATATTAATTATCTATTAAAAAATAATCTTATTACGCCTGCACTTGTGGAGCAATATAACTCTGGCTTGTCTTACGACCTAATATCGTGTAGCCAAAACACATTAGACAAATCTAGCGACTATACCTTTAGCCTGCCCACAATTACATCCCCAACCTCCGCTTCGATGCAAATAAGCGGTGAGTACCCGGGCGCAGGTACCCCATCTACACTCATAATAAATCTCGATATGAAAAAGGATAGCCAAGTATGGAAGCTTAATAAGGTCTCTTGCCCCAAAAGCTAGAAAAACAGAATAAATTATTTCTTATTAGCACTCTTGACATTAGAGTGCTAATTTATTATTATGGTTATACATTAGCACTCTAATGTGTTGACTGCCAATAGTACAAGTACTATTATTAACATTATGACAGATAGACAAAGCAGCATCCTAGCCGAAATAGTAAGGCTTTACGCTGATAGTGCCGAACCAGTTAGTTCCCGTGAGCTGGCCAGCCACTTCGGCCTTAGTTCTGCTACGCTTCGATCTGATATGTCGACGCTAGAGGATTCGGGGTATATTTACCAGCCTCATGTGTCTTCTGGGCGTGTTCCCACCGACGCCGGCTATCGACATTTTGTAAATGAAATAGCCGATCGGCCAGCTATCAGTGGCCGTAGCATGCAGACCATATCTAAGCGGGTTGATAGCTTCAAGGACCGCACCGATGGTGCAATCAAGATCGCCGCCGAGACGCTAAGCGATATGACAGGAAATATGACCTTTGCTACACTTAGCGATTCAGTTTATTTTCACGGCATGAACCAGCTTTTTAGCCAGCCAGAATTTACCGATATAGCCCAGGTTAGCCAGGCCGCCAAATTACTTGATTCTATGCAAACCTGGCTAGCTAGTGCTGATATAGAGAACATGCAGGTATATATAGGACAAGAGAACCCCATAACCCGTAGCAGTGGCCTAACTATGGTCCTCAATCGGTTCAGAAGCCCCTATTCGGATCGAAGCTACATCGGTATCGTCGGCCCCACCAGGCAGAGTTACGAGAAAGTTCTTGACTTAGTAGAGGGCACTAGCAGAGCCCTGCAGGAAGTATTTAGCGAGTAAAGGAAGGCAATATTATGACAAAGCAAAACCCAAGCCCAAAGCCTAAAAAATCCAAGACCAAGCTAACAGTTGATTATAGACTGCGATCAGTGGAGCTGACAGAGGCTCTCCAGAGGCTCCAAGCCGAGTTCGAAAACTACAAAAAACGACAGCAGGAGGAGCAGGCTAGCACTATGTCCAGGGCAAAAGAATCCGTGCTCAATGAGCTACTTCCAGCTCTAGATAACTTTGACCTTGCATCGTCACATTTGCCAAAAGAGCTGGAGTCCAACTCTTGGGCGCAAGGTATGCAATATATTGGCCAGCAGCTCACCCAAAAGCTAGATGATCTAGGGGTTATAAAGCTTAATCCTATTAGTGAGCAATTTGATCATAATATCCACGAAGCAATCGACCATGTCCAATCTGATAAACCGGAGGGGATCATAACCGATGTGCTCACTCCGGGCTACCAGATTGGAGAAAGAGTCGTCCGCCCGGCTCGTGTAAAAGTAAGTGGCGGAAATACTAAAGCTAGTAATTAAATAGTAAAAAATAACTTAAATTAGGAGTAACTATGGGAAAAATAATTGGAATCGACTTAGGTACAACAAACTCGGCAATGGCCGTAATGGAAGGTGGGGAATCAACGATAATAGCTAACGCTGAGGGTGGCAGGACTACTCCTAGTATCGTGGCGGTTAATAAGAATGGTGAACGGCTCGTTGGCCAGACAGCCAAACGCCAGGCTGTAGTTAACCCAGACAACACCATATTTAGCGTAAAGAGGTTGGTCGGGCGATCAATAGACGACCCCGAGGTTAAGCGTGATATAGACCTTATGCCATACCAGATTATCAAGGCCGATGGGCATGTTAAGGTTAAGATGTCCGATAAGGACTACACCCCAGAAGAAGTCTCAGCCATGATCCTAAGTAAGCTCAAAGCAGATGCCGAGAAGTTCCTCGGCCAGCCTGTTACGGAGGCAGTCATTACTGTGCCAGCCTACTTCAATGATGCTCAGCGCCAAGCGACTAAAGATGCTGGAAAGATTGCTGGGCTTGAAGTAAAGCGTATTATCAACGAGCCAACCGCAGCAGCCCTTGCCTACGGACTCGATAAAAAGAAGGAAGAAAAGGTTGTTGTTTATGATCTCGGTGGCGGCACATTTGATGTGTCGGTTTTAGAGCTCGGCGATGGGGTATTTGAAGTTAAGAGCACAAATGGTGATACCCACCTTGGTGGTGATGATTTTGATGTTGTGATTATTAACTATCTCATTGATGAGTTCAAAAAAGATCAAGGGATTGATCTTAAGGCCGATAAAGCTGCTATGCAAAGGCTCAAAGAGGCCGCAGAAAAGGCTAAGATAGAGCTGTCAGCAACCAACGAGACTAGTGTTAATATCCCATTTATTACGGCCGATGCGGAAGGGCCAAAGCACTTAGACATGTCGCTCACAAGAGCTGATTTCGAGAAATTGGTGATTGAATTGGTTGATAAAACCTTAAAGCCATGCGAGGCAGCACTTAAAGATGCTAAGGTCAGCAAGCAAGAGATTAACGAAATAATACTGGTCGGAGGAATGACCAGAATGCCACTAGTACAAAAGAAAGTAGAAGAGTTTTTTGGTAAGAAGCCCCTTCAAGGCGTTAACCCAGATGAAGTAGTAGCAACGGGCGCTGCTATTCAGGGTGGCGTACTTGGCGGCGATGTAAAAGATGTACTGCTTCTAGATGTTACCCCACTTAGCCTTGGCCTGGAGACACTCGGTGGCGTCAGCACTAAGCTTATTGAGCGCAATACCACTGTCCCTACTAGTAAAAGCCAAGTCTTTAGCACAGCCGCAGACAACCAGACTAGTGTAGAGATAAATGTTCTTCAAGGCGACAGGGAGATGGCTGGTGATAATAAGTCCCTAGGTAGATTCGTTCTGGATGGCATACCTCCATCACCTAGAGGCGTACCACAAATCGAAGTGAGCTTTAATATCGATGCCAATGGTATCGTTAATGTATCGGCTAAGGATAAGGCTACTGGTAAAGAACAAAAGATAACTATCACTGGTGGTGGCAGCTTGAGCGATGAGGACATTAAGAAAATGCAGGAAGACGCCGAAACTCATGCAGAAGAAGATAAGAAGAAGAAAGATCTTGTAGAGGCCCGAAATCAAGCAGATACGCTAATATACACAGCCGAAAAAACACTTGTAGATGCTGGCGATAAGGTAAATGAAGAGGATAAAAAGGCTATCACCGATGCCGTATCTGATTTGAAGGAAAAAAAGGACTCAGATGATGTCGAAGAACTTAAGAAAATCACCGAGGATCTTAGCACCAAGCTCATGAAGGTCGGCGAAGAGATGTATAAGCAGGAAGCCGCAGACGCTAAGTCTAAGGAAGCAGAGGGAAAAGATACTGAAAAGGACAACGAAGATAGTCCTGCAGAAGAGGGTGAGATAGTTGACGATAAAAAGGATCAAGACAAAGAGCAAGACAGCAAGAAAGACCAGGCCTAGCCTTCTTAGGCTAATATAGACGCCAATGAACAAGCGTGATTACTATGAAGTACTTGGTGTAAGTAAGACAGCCACCCAAGAGGAAATTAAAAAAGCCTTTAGGAAAAAGGCAGTTGAGCTCCATCCTGACAGAGGTGGTGATGAGACTAAATTCAAAGAAGCTAATGAAGCCTACGAAGTACTCAAAGATACCTCCAAAAGACAAGCCTACGATCAGATGGGCCATGCCGCAGGCGCCGACCAGGCCGGGGGCGGTAACCCTTATTCTGGCTTCCAGGGCGGTCAAGGATTCGACCCCAATGAAATTAGATTTGATTTTGGCGGTGGCGCAGGTGGGGGTGGCCTAAATGACATATTTGATATGTTTTTCAGAGGAGGCAATGGCAACCAAACAAGAGATGTCGAGCTGTCATTGACGATAGACTTCAAAGAAGCAATTAGCGGTGCCACAAAAGAGCTCAGCCTCAGGGTTGCGGACAATAAAAATGGCGGTCGCAAACAGGAGAATATAAAAATCAAAATACCTGCAGGCATAGACACCGGCCAAGCTATTAAGCTAGAAGGTAAAGGGGAAATAAACCAACAAGGTATGCGTGGAGATTTGTATGTAAGATTTCTAGTTAGGCCCGATAGTAGGTTTGAGCGCGATGGCGATAACATTTTATCCAAGATAAAAATAGATATGGTTCAGGCCGCACTTGGAGTAGATTATCCGATCGAGACTATATGGGGGGATGTGAAGCTTAAAATACCTGCCGGTACTCAGCCGAATAAGATATTTAAGCTCACTGGCAAAGGGATGCCACTTATAAACTCAGAGCGCAAGGGAGATCATATAGTCATAGCTGAAGTGTCGATACCAACTAAGCTCAGCAGTAAGCAGAAAAGTATTCTCCAGGAATTAGCCAAAGCATCAAGCAAACATCGTTTTTGGTAGCCTTACAATATCCTGGCCGTAGGTCTATAATAAGCTTATGAACATTGGTTTTGATATTATATTTTTGTCCTTGGTAGCAGTGTCAACTGGTGCAGGATTCCTGATTGGCGACGAAAGGTCACAGCGCATGGCGGTAGGGGTTGTGATAGGTACACTAGCTGCACTGGAGTTTGCTAAGCCGATCACAGAACTGACAGCTAGCAAACTAGACTTCATTAGCCCAGCCATAGTGGCAATCTGCCTATTGGTACTGTCTGTGGCGGCCTGCCTAATAGGCAAAAATGTCCGCGACCCAAAGTGGCCAAAAAATAAGATCAAAGCCCTTGTATCTGGGTTTGTATCTAGCCTTGTAGCTGCTGGAGTAATAATATCTAGCCTCGAACCTTCGGTCAGGGAAAAGCTGGTGACTGATTATAACCTAGCGGCGCTAGCTTACGACTTAAGGCTTATCACTCTTGCGGCTCTGATAATATCGATAATAGTGGGGTATCTGGCCATCGGCAAGGCAAAAAAGTAGTTGACTAGAAGGTGTTTTGATCTGTATTATTGCTAGGTTAATTAATAAACTATATTTTATACTTATTTTGAACTAGAATTATAGATGAGTATTAAAAAGAAAGGCCAAGATGAAGATAATAGTATTAGCCCGGCCTAATCGCAAAAACGGAGCCGAACGACTACTAGAAGCTGCTACCAAGCGAGGCCATGATGCCCGAATAGTGAATTACACTAAGTGCTACTGTAATGTCGTAAAGAGCAAGCCACAGGTATATTACGAAGGCAAGCCGCTAGAGGGAATTGATGCAATCATACCTAGAATTTCGATAGCCAGCCAGGCATATGGTAGTGCAATAATTAGGCAGTTTGAGATGATGAATGTATTCTCTACGACAGGTTCACTTGCCTTCATTAGAACCAGAGATAAATTACGAAGCATGCAACTTTTAGCAAGGCACGATATCGATATCCCCAAGACAGTTGTTGCCAATAACACAGATGCGCTCGACGAGCTTATTGCGATGGTTGGCGGCGCACCCTTAATTGTCAAAGTTGCCAGGGGAAGCCAAGGAATGGGGGTTATGCTAGCTGAAACTCGCAGTGCAGCCAAAGCGATAATCCAGGCGTTTTATTCCCAGAATGTAAATATTTTGGTTCAAGAATTCATTAAAGAATCTAATGGTAGCGATGTCAGAGCTTTTGTTGTCGATGGCAAAATAGTCGCAGCCATGAAGCGACAGGGCCCAGAGGGCGAGTTTAGATCTAACATACATTTGGGCGGCGAGGGTGTACCTATAAAACTAACTAGGGCAGAGAGGCTCATATCCTTAGGCGCTGCCAAGGCTATGAATCTTAACATCGCCGGCGTGGATCTTTTACAGTCAGAGCGAGGCCCCTTGGTAATGGAGGTCAACGCATTTCCGATGTTTGGCGAAATAGAATCAGTTACTAGCCAGGATATTGCAGGGGAGATAATTGAGCATGTCGAAGACCATGTGCCTCGCAAAAGGAAGAGAGATAGAGTAGGGGCTTAAACGCTGCGGCTGGGCCAATTAACTATTCAATACTCCACCCTACAACGGCTAATATAGTTAGGTTAAAAAATTGAAGTTACTACTTATAAATAATAATACATACTACAAGAATAGGCTTAAAGACCTACTCATTAAGCATGAGCTGGATATCATAGATTATGATGAATTGGCTGGGTTTGACTTACAAAAATACGATATAGTAGTGTTGTCTGGCGGCGGGATAAAGGTTGAGGGTAAAAAGCGATCTCTCAAGAGATTTAGCCACCTTTACGAAGATCAAATTGAGCTGGTCAGAGAATCCAATAAGCCAGTTGTCGGGATTTGTTTAGGATGCCAGATCATTGGCCACAGTTATGGGGCAGAGCTGCATAGGTTTTTTACCACTCGGCGCAAGGGTTTATTCCCTATAGTAGCCATTAAGAAAAATAAGCTCATGGCTGGCAAAGATGAAGCTATGGTTTTCCAATCTAATCGCTGGATGATTACTGAATTACCCGAGGAACTAATCTGTATAGCCGCCTCCAACGAAGGCGCTGAAATAATCAAACACAAAACAAAACCCATCTATGGCGTCCAGTTCCACCCTGAGAGAGAGAAGCCAGGTGGCGAGGGGCGTAAAATATTTAATAGAATTCTCAAACAAATTTACGATGAAGAGGTTTCTTGAATTCAGCGCTTAGATGGTAGAAGTTATAAATTATCTTCTCAGCAACTTCAGGGTTATACCTCGGAGGCATATCTATGTTCGTGAACCATCTGAATGGCACTCGGTGTTTTAGCCAGCTATTGACCTTAAGTGTGCCCCGATGCGCAGTATATTCCGGGTGGAATTGCACGCCAAATATTGGCTTATATTTATGCTCATAAGCCTGGATATTTTTACCATTAGATAGAGCAGTTAATCTAAGTTCTGGGGGTAGATGAACTACATTTGAAGTGTGGCTCTCGAAAGCATAGAACTTTTTCGGGATATTCCTGAACAGTCGAGATGGGCTAGTCTGGTATATTTTAGTCCACCCAATCTCGGGGTTTTCATAGTGTTCGATGCTAGTAAAATCTGAGAGAGCCGCGACAATAGCTTGAAAGCCAAAGCATATACCTAGGATTGGTATGCCTTCTCTTTCGGCCTTTTGTATCAATGGCTTTAGCCTAGAGTATATTATGCTACTTTCGTCGACGCTGCTGCCCGAACCAGTCAGGATTATATGACTATAGCGGTCTAGCTGCTGAGGTAGTGGCCCTTCAATACTATGCAGTACGCTGGTCTTGGCACTGAAGTGCCTATGGAATTGACTGCACTTAATACACTTGTGTTTAAAGGAGTTATCAACAATGAGGATTTTTTTATTCATACATAACAATTATAGCAAGTATATTTGGCAAACACAGATTTAAGTTAGCTCGGGCTAACACTTGATTTGTATGCTCGAGAGAAGTATACTCGTTTAAATTTGTATTCTGCAAGTTTGTACCTTCAGGAGGTTAACATGATTTTTGCAAGTTATGTAGATTTGAGCTTAGACAGTGCATATCGACGCCTAGGCATCCAAGAGCCAAGCTTTGGAAACCCAAGGATTAAGATTTTAAACAACTGTAAAATTGATCGCTGGAAGTTTGTTTATTCTAGGCCGCCAGGCCTCGAGCAACAGCAGGCCACAGCCGACATCAAACCAAGCCTTGAGGACTCACTAATGGTTATGGTTATGGATATTCCCAGCACGCTTATCGATAGGCTCTGCCTTGCTAATGGGGTTTACTCTGGCTTGCGACGCTTCGATAGCGTTTATACCGAGAGTGAAGATATAGCAGTATTGCGTTTTTGCAAGCCAATCGCCTTAAAGCCATCTGTTACCTATGTAGCTAACCTGGTGGCAAATCTTTTAGAGGCTGGGATAACCCCGAGCTATGTAGAGACCATTATTTCTAATGCTGGTTTCGATAAATCCGACATAGAAACAATGTTTTCCGAAACCAACTACAAAGATAC
This sequence comes from Patescibacteria group bacterium, assembly GCA_026397045.1. Taxonomy (NCBI): domain Bacteria; species Patescibacteria group bacterium. The sequence continues at coordinate 44,629 of JAPLVO010000010.1, forward strand.
TGCCGAGTCTGGTAGTTTTATGCGCGAATGGGCGCTCAAAAATCTGTGCTAATTCTTTAGCCCAGCCAAATCACCTTGGCTGGGCTAAAAAAATATTATAATTTAGTAGGTTTTAAAAAAATACCCAGCCTGAGTATCGGCGTAACAGATATCAAAGGTGCCTTTGGGGGCCTGAGACTCTGGGAGATAAAATTCAACCTCTTTTCCAGAGTTTAACCTAGGGACTAAAACGCAGTCTTTCCCAGTAATCTTGGTAGGCCCGGGCACCTTACCGTTACCCGTGGCGTTTATAGTGAAGCTCTTACCTGACTTATCTAGCACTACTATTTGGTATTGGCCAAATGATGTTCGGGATAAATCGTACCTTGCACTAACAACTTTGCCTTTTATGCTAGGCTTCTTTGAAAGTAATAGTATGGCAGAGATTATACCTACTATTAAAATTAAGCTCGCAGCTGCGATGAAAAATATTTTTTTATTCATAATCTATATTATAGCAAAGTCTGACACCACATGCTCGTAGTCGCCGCCCTACCTTTTGGCTCAAGATAAACTAAGGTCTTTTGTGGTATAGCGCCAGTAAGCAATGATAAGTAAGACCATACTCAGCCCAAAGAGAGCCAGCATATACCAAATATCTGCACTACTAAACTTATATCCTGCAGTAGTAGCTTCAAATACAAAAGTAGGAGCAAGGTATTTTAGTTTTTCTTGTTGGGGCTGTATTTGTGCATACACCCCAACTAGGAAGCTGATAAAGAAGGCCGCAACTACCACCATATTTCTTTTTGATGTTCGCCTAGATATCGCAGTTAGTGAAAATGCTAAAGTGCCAAAGAATAGGTAAACCAAAAATGTCTTGATTGTAAGCCTTGTTAGCTCATATATAAATGGGCTACCATCTTTATTGAGCGCAGGTATTAATATGCAGCCGACGATAAATAAACCCAGTGTAATTAATATAATGAATGTAACCAGAGCTTTGTATTTGGCCAGAATAATGGAGCTTTTCATTATTGGCTTAGTCGCAAGATAGTCTATATGATTTTCATTATTTTCTTTGGCCAAAATGTTGGAGCCAAGATTTATCGAATATATAATTATCGCTATAACAAAAAATTGGCTCATATAGCTAAAAAAGAAGAATATGTCTTGAAAGCTAACACCCGTGATGCCGCCGAGCCCAAAGGCAGCACCAAATCCCTTGGGTAGTGCATTAATTTTTGCATTTACTAGTTCAAGGTAGTCTGACGATTTGAAAGAGGGGAAGGTGAGCATGAACAAGGTCATTATGATTAAGATAGCTGCCAACCAAACTAAAAATGGCTTATAGTTTTGCTTTATTTCAAATTTATATAGGTTCCAGTAGCTTTTCTGGCTTTGTCTCATTGGGCTGCTCCTTCGTAGTATTCATCGAATATATCTTCGAGCTTAACATCTGAAATTCTTAAATATTCCAGCTTATATTTAGATAGGTAATAGATGAGTTCATTGACATTGCCTTTATAGGCAAAGGTGATGGCGCCGGTGCCTATCGAGCCATGTTTAATATTGTGCTTTTGAAGGAACCCAGGGTTGAGCTTTTGTTTTGTTTTGATAGTGATTTGTACGCCATTAGCATCGATTATCTTTTTGACATTGTCCTTTTTAATAATTTTCCCCTCACGGATAATAGCGATATTCTTACAATATGTTTGGACTTCTTCTAGGTTGTGACTAGAGAAAAATATAGTCGTGCCCAGCTTGTTTAGTCTTATAAGTTCAGCAAATAGAGCCTTTTGCATTATAGGATCTAGACTATTGGAGACTTCATCGAAGACAAGTAGCTTGGGTTTGTTCATCAGTGCGCAAACTATCGATACTTTCTTTTTGTTGCCAAGAGAAAGTTCAGATATTTTTTTTCTATCATCTACAAGGAACATTGTTTTGAGTTCATTAAGATAGCCCTGATCTATCTCATCGAAAAATCTACCAAAATAGTTTATTTGATCTTTAACCCTCAGGTTTTCGTACAGATTGGCTTCGCCCGGAACATAACCGATGTTCGCCTGAAATTTATTTTGTTTAATATCTTTACCGAATAACTTAATTTCCCCATCGTATGGGTTTAGCAGATTAAGCATAGTTTTTATAGTGGTAGTTTTTCCGGCACCATTAGGTCCGATGAAACCAAAGAAATCTCCATAGCTGATATCCAGATTAATATTATCTACGGCGGTTAGTTTGCCGTATTTCTTGCTGAATTGATTGATGCTGATAGCTTTCATATTTATTAACCTTAAGTATTATATTAACATGCCAGGGTAGTTAAAATAACATAAGCCCTCCAAATAAAAAACTCCCTAAAAGGAGTTCTTTATTTGGAGGGCCCAGTGAGACTCGAACTCACGACATGCTGCTTAAAAGGCAGCCGCTCTAACCAACTGAGCTATGGGCCCTCGTCGAACTATTGCTTAAGTTTATGTAAAATTAGTATAAACTAATTTACTTCAACCACCGCAACAGTTCTCCTCTCGATGTAACAAACAGAATTTAAGGTCTTGGTTTGTTCCATCGTAGAAAAGGTAAACCTTCAAAAGCTTGCACCAGCGCTTTATTTCTCGTCTCGATTTACGAAACAGACTTGGGGTCTTGGTTTCATAAATCGTTTAAGAAAAATAATCTAAAAAAAGTTTAGGAGCGTATATTTTAAGCTATTATGTATCTTTTATAACCTCAACATTATAAGTTTTATGTAATAATAAATCAATATCTGTACAGCCCTCATGCTTGGCCGCAACGAGCTTAAGCCGATAGAGTAGAGATTATGCGAAGGCCAACTATAATAATATTATCCTGCATGAGCTTCATAGCTGGAACTATAGTTGGCTATAATTTTTTGTTCAGCCCTAACTTTTGGTGGACTGTATTCTGTATCTTTTCTGCGTTGGCCAGTCTGCTATTGTCGCGCAGATTAAAGTTTATACCGATTGTCCTATGCGGCGCTGTTCTGGGGCTGGCAATCATAACATATCAGCAAAACTATATATCGCAATATGGCCTTTCGGGGTCGACCTACAAAAAGCTAGAGATTTCAGGGGATGTTAAGGGCGACCCCTATTGGGACAAAGATAGAAATTATGTTTTTACATTAACAAATCTTAATGTCGATGGATCTAGTAGGGTGGGCGATGTACGTATAAAAACATTTTCATCGGCCGTAAAAGAGGGCTATAGGGTAACGGTGGTCGGTAAGATATTCCCGATTATGGCTAAGCCAGGCTATCAAATAAGTTATGGCACAGTAAAGATCGCATCATTTAATCAGCCAGTAATGGTGATGGCCAAGCAGTTGTTCTATTCTGGGATAGATAGATCTCTCGAGGAATCCCCAGCCGGCTTTCTCAAGGGTATCCTAGTTGGAGCTAGGAGCTCATTGCCTCTACCCCTACAGCAAACATTAAATGAAGTAGGCCTCTCGCATATTGTTGCGGTATCTGGGTATAACCTAACAATATTGGTGGTAATTCTCCAAAGACTATTAAAAAAGCGCTGGCTTTGGGCGAGCTTAATAATATCGCTCGCACTTGTCTGGAGCTTTACGATTCTAACAGGAGCCTCAGCTTCTATTTTGCGAGCTGCAGTAATGGCCACAGTGTTTTTGATAGCCAGCTACTATGGCCGGCCGTTGAGTGTTTTTACATGTATAAGTATTACCGCGGCTATAACATTATTAATTAATCCATCCTCTGCGGTAGAGGACATAGGCTGGCAATTATCATTTTTATCACTCACCGGGATAGTGGTACTGGCCCCAATTATAACTACCATACTTCCCAAAAAGACCCCATTACTTAGCGATCTTGTGGCTGTTACTTTTGCCGCTCAAATTGCTACCGTTCCGTATTTACTATACTTATTCGGTAGCTACTCTATTGCCTCAATTATATCTAATATGGTACTAATGCCCATCATTCCGCTAATGATGTTGGCCGGCTTTCTTATCGCTATTGTGGGTATACTAGCCCCTAGCTGGGGGTATATATTGGCGAGTCCACTGGCAAAGCTGATAAGTATTATCTTCGATTTCTTACAATATTTACAGTCTCAAAAGGGGTTAATAGTGGTTGTAAGACCGCAGACCTATGTATTAGTTATATGGTACCTACTTATTTGTATACTTGGGGCTATAGTCTATCACCACAATCTCGATACCAGCCTTGCATCTTTCCAAATGCCAGATCGCTTGGTAAAATAACACCATTCTAATCTGTTAACAGAAAGGCTTACAATGTCAGGACATAGCAAATGGGCCAGCATTAAACATAAAAAGGGTGCTACAGATGCAAAGCGCGGTAAGATTTTTACTAAAATGGCTGCCGAAATCGCACTTGCCGCACAGGGTGGCGCTGATCCTACGATGAACTTCAAGCTTAGGTTGGCTATTCAGAAGGCCAAGTCTGCGAATGTTCCGGCCGGCAATATCGAGCGGGCAATTGCCAAGGGTAGCGGGCAGGGTGGGGCCGCCAAGCTAGAGGAACTGTTGTATGAGGGGTACGGACCAGCCGGCGTGGCGATTATGGTTAAGGCTCTAACTGATAATCATAACCGCACCGGACCAGATGTTAAATCGACCTTCACCAAGCACGGTGGCAATCTTGGCTCGCAGGGCTCAGTGGCTTATATGTTTGAGCAAAAAGGTGTAATCGTATGCAGGCCAAATATCGACAATGACAGTGCAGAGCTCAGCGCAATCGATGCCGGCGCCGATGATATCGACGATAGCGGCGATCAGCTCGTGGTGCTAACTTCGCCAGGCAAGCTCGAGGCGGTGCGTGATGCAATCGGCGAAGACAATGTTGAGAGTGCTGAAGTACAGCAAACACCCAGCCAGAGCGTGATGGTCGACGACGAGTCTAAGGCCAAGACTCTACTAAACCTCATAGACTCACTCGAGGATCTAGACGATGTGATAGAGGTTACAGGCAATTTTGACATTCCCGAAGACATATTGAATAAATTGCAATGAAGATTTTAGGTGTGGACCCGGGTACTGCGACAACCGGCTTTGGTCTAATAAACAAGGTCGGCCATAAGCTCAGCTTACTAGATTGTGGGGTAATTTTGACTTCTAAGGATTTAGAAATGCCGAACCGACTTAAGATAATATATGATGACCTAGCTCAGCTAGTGGCTCATCATAAACCCGATGCGATAGCGGTTGAGAAATTATTTTTTACAAATAATATCACTACAGCTATGACCGTAAGCCAAGCTAGAGGCATAATATTGCTCGTTGCCTCTCAAAATAATGTGCCAATCGCCGAATACACCCCCCTGCAAGTCAAGATGTCGGCCACTGGATATGGTAAGGCGACAAAAAAACAAGTCCAGGAAATGGTAAAAAAAATTCTTAAACTTAATGTTATCCCGAAGCCCGATGATGCAGCAGATGCCATAGCAATTGCAATTTGCCATGGGGCAAATATAGCTTGACCATCTTGGGTCTCTACATCATACTTAGCACATGGACGCAATTACTATTTTTGGGACACTCTCACTATTTATACCCTTTGCCCTTATAGCCTTAATCGTATATTTGGCAGTTAATTTTTCTAAGCCCAATTTCTCTTTACTACGCAATATGATCATCACCACCACCATACTGTCCGCACTATTTAGCGGCGTTACAGCCTTTTATTATTTTCCAACAGAAGTACTAGGCTCTACAGAAGGTTCTCTTAGCTTTGGTATAAGAGTTGCTTTCGGGGTGGCAGTTATAATATCAGGCCTGTTCTTGAGAAATGGCATACAGAAGTATTTCTTACTGGTATTTGGCCTCATACTGTTGGCTCTGCAGGCGCCATACATATTTGATAATTTTGGCACTTTGGGCGCATTATTTGTTGTGATAATGGCATTTGTAGCCTTAACTGGGGTGACGGTATGGCTTACAATGAGGCCAAAACATGAATAGATTCGTCAAAATTATTCTTGCCATCGCTATAGGCATTATGTACCCAGTACTAATATTCACCCTATCTTTAAATCTTTTCCCGGACATAAAGCCGCAACCTAACAGTGCCAATGATAATACATTCCAGGATACATTCGAGGAATGCGATGCCATACGCCGGGTTGAAAACGCACCCAAAAATAATTATAAATATAATAGCGATGAATACGATAATTGCATTAGAGTCGGAGACGAAAAGCGTGATGCCCTCGTCAAGGCCGAAAACGCGCTCAAAAATAATGTGGTAATAAATAGGATTAACCTCGCTCTTGTATCAGCCTTGATAGGCTTTACTTTGGTTATTGTCCTGAGCTCAGTTTCACCGTTAGCCGCTGGTATGTCTGGTGGATCGATGATGATTATAATTATATCCACGGGCCTTGCATTAAGTGTAAAATCAAATGGTAATCTTGGCCCTCTACCGGTCGCATTGTTTACCACCTGCTTTGCTTTCCTAGTTGTAGTTTTGTTTATGATAGATACCAAGTTTCCCAGGCTCAATAAACCCGAGGCGAGCAAAGATATGAACAACACAGCACCGTATGCCAATCAAAGCCCGGCTGATTCCCCGCAGGTAAGTAGCAGTACAACTCATGAGCTAAAAGAGACTATAATTCCTCCAGAAAAACCCGAAGCCAAATAGGCTACCCGTGCCTTGTTGAAATTATCTACCAAAATATGTTCGGCATATGTTTAATCTACTGTTATAATTATCGGTATGATAGCCAAAATAACAGGTGAAGTAGAAGATAAATTGCCCCAAGGTGTTGTCGTCGGAGTCGGCGGAATAGGCTATGAAGTTGTGGTACCGAGTAACTATTTGTTGGGGATATCTATAGGGGATAGAGTTAGCTTCCATATCGCCGAGAATATCAAAGAAGATGAATACACTTTATTCGGCTTTCCCGATATATCTTCAAAAACAATATACTATAAGCTCAGGAGCGTAAACGGTATTGGGCCAAAGGCGGCAATTGCAATATTGTCGGCCAACAATGCTCAGCAAATACAAGATGCAATTATTAAGGACGATATCATGGTGTTTAGTAGTGTAGCAGGTGTAGGCAAAAAAACTGCCCAGAGAATAATCCTAGAATTAAAGGGCAAATTAGTGGAGGCCGAAACTTCTGGATCAAACCCTGAAGATCAGGCATATCTTGCCCTCATAAGCCTAGGTTTTTCCGCTAAAGACGCCAGTACTGCGCTAAGAGGTGTGAACACAGAATTATCTACCCAGGATAGGATTAAACTAGCCCTAAAAGGTGCAACAAAGTGATAGAGCGCCAAGAACAGCTCGCCCACCCTGCCAAAGAAGTTGCCCAGGAAGCTGTGTTCGAGTTATCCCTGAGGCCTAAAACATTCCAACAGTACATTGGGCAAGAACAGATTAAAAAAGCTCTTAAAGTGGCTATTGAGGCTACAAAAAAGCGTAATGAAGCGCTCGACCATATTTTGCTATACGGGCCACCCGGGCTAGGCAAAACTACCCTTGCTCATGTTATCGCCAACGAGCTTGATGGTAATTTGAGGGTAACGAGTGGACCCGCTGTAGAAAAAGCCGCCGATCTAGCATCCCTACTCACTAGCCTGGAGGATGGAGATATATTATTCATCGATGAGATACATCGGCTCCCCAGGAATGTAGAAGAGATTCTATACTCTGCGATGGAGGATTATGTTATAGATATAATGCTAGGAAAAGGCCCTTCAGCTCAAAACCTACGCCTTGATCTGCCCAAATTCACTCTGATTGGCGCTACCACACGCTATGGAGCATTATCATCGCCGTTGCGCGATAGGTTTGGTATTGTTAATAGGCTTAACTATTATCTGGAGGAGGAAATAGAGGAAATTATCGCTCGCTCTGCGAAGTTAATGGATATACAGATCGGCAATGATGCCCTGGCAAAGATGTCTCGTCGTTCAAGGCTAACTCCCAGAATAGCCAATCGGCTTCTAAAGCGCGTGAGGGATTGGGCTCAAGTACACGGCGATAATACTATAAATACCCTGGCGCTAGAAGGCACACTGGCTATTCTCGAGATAGACAGCAAGGGTCTCGATCAGTCTGATCGGCGGATATTAGACACAGTTATTAGTAAATACTCGGGTGGTCCGGTTGGGGTCAGCGCTATAGCTGCCGCTTCTGGAGAAGAGCGCCAAACTATTGAGGATGTTAATGAGCCCTATTTGATACAGCTTGGATTCCTGGAGAGAACTAGCCGAGGCCGCAAGGTCACGAAGAGTGGCTATTTGCACCTTGGGCTGGAGCCCCCAGAAGATACTTCATAAGATGAGCTTATTAGGATAAAATATTAGTATGAAACAAATGATTCCAAATAAAATAACTTATCCTGGCCAGCCAGAAGGGGAGATTACCCAAAGGGTGGTGTATAAAAGCATTATGACTATTGGGCCAATACTGGCCGCTATGGCCCTAGTATTATTGGGGTATATAGTAGTCGTAATAGCTTACGATAAGAACTCAGCCCAGATAAATGCCATTATACCTAAGGGCTTTATTAGCGTCCTAGGCTTTTTACTAATTGGGTCTGTAGTATTTTTACTACTTGGAACGGTCTGGATTTGGCGTCGTAATAAGATAATTATAACCAACTCTCATGTTGTAGATATGGATCAAATTGGGCTTTTTAATATGTCTCTATCGACTCTGAGCCTATATGAGATACAAGATATCAAGTCTAGTATCAAAGGGCCCATCCAGACATTTCTAAATTATGGAACTGTTGTGATCCAGACTGCTGGAGAGACAGAGAATTTTGTATTCGATTTTATAGCAGATCCAAATGAACTAAAGCAGTATATCTTGTCGGCTCGAAAAATATTCTACTCTTCTAAGGCCGTCCAGAAATCCACCAATACAATAGTTTAATTTGTGCTAGTGACTCTATAAATACCCTTAGCCTGGTCACTACCTAAAGTCTTGAGGTCTTTATCATTTTTGTTCTCTAGTTCGGCGTCTAGATAGAAGCTACTAGGGGGAGTGCCACTAACCACATAAATGTAGTCATTCCCTGATTTTGGGTCTTTGGGCAGTTTCTTGATAAATGGCACAGCGCCACTTTCTAGCTCTGCAAGAGTTGCTGGGTATGAGCCCTTTTCAGTGTAGTAGTTTTCTAATGAAGACTTGATTACCCTCAAATCGCTCTTGCGTGAAGAATCGCGAGCCCTAGATGGCCCGCTAACTAGCCCTGGTACTATAAGAACCGCAAAAAACCCAACCACAATAGCCACAACCACTACATCTAATATCGTGAAGCCAGCCGGCTTATTTGAGAATCTTTGTTTCAATGAAAACATGATACAGCTATTGTATAACCCTTATGATTTATAGGTCAATAGCAGTTTTATTTTTGCTATGCTTTACATTTTACTTTGATAGACCTATCATGTCGCCATGAAGCATATAATAATATCATTGATAGTAGTTATGACGGTAGTTGTAATGATGCCATCTAGAGCTCTATCAGCCTCTAAGCCAGTACTGATTAGTGAGGTTCAGACTGGCTCTTTGATATCCGCAGGGGAAGAGTTCATCGAGATTTTCAATAGTAGCACCTCAGCCATAGATGTAACTGGCTGGAGCCTTTATTACCGATCGGCTACCGGCGTTGTATGGTCCAAGAAAGGTACTATAGCGTCTGGCAGTGTAGATCCTGGAGATTTTTGGGTCTTGGCGGCCAACACTGTGGGTAATAGCCCGTTTACTAGCGGCCTAGCACAAAGTGGGGGTAGTATTGAGCTTAGGGACAAACAAGGCGCAGCAGTGGATCAGTTTGGCTGGGGTACGGCAAATACTGCACTTATAACTCCCGGAAGTGAATCGAAGCCTGGCGAGAGCATGTATCGTTTGTATGATTTTGGCTTAAAGGAAATGGTAAATAGTGATAATAATTTCGCTGATTTTGATATATCTAATTCCCCAACACCTGGCATGGCTCCAGCTCAGGAAATAATAGAAGTAGAGGAGCCAGTACAAACATACCCTAACTTAGAGCTAAGCGAACTATTCCCTGATCCAGTCTCACCTTTAAGTGATGCGAGCGATGAGTTTATCGAGATATACAACCCCACAGCAGAGGCCGTAGATCTTTCGGGCTGGAAACTAAGAGATGAATCGGGGGGAGAATACTTAATAAAAGGCAAGACAATCCTGGCATATGGCAGGATAGCAATAATGTCGAGCGAATCAAAGATTACACTTAACAATACAGGGGACATAATACTTCTGATCGACCCTAACGATAAAGTGGCTGATGAATCTAGCAATTATGGAGCAGCTGAAGAAGGCTTAGGCTGGACAAAGCAAGCTGGACAATGGCAGTGGAGCATCAGCCCGACTCCTGGTGCAGCTAATTCCGCCATATATATAGATAGCTCTCTTAGCCCCGCCTCATCTGTTGCAAACATTAAGAAGTCATCAACCAAAAAACCGTCTTCAAAAACTATAACCAAAGCCAAGGCCAAAGCCAAAGCTAAGACCAAGATAAGCAAATTGAAGGCATCACCAAATAGTAGCTCCAATCCAGCGTCGTACCCTACCGATGCTAATAAAACGCCAGCTTCAGGTTTGTGGCCCTGGTTGCTTGTATCGCTAGGAATCGCTACCATAGGTTATGGAATATATGAATACAGAACAGAAATTCAGCTTCAATTCAAAAAACTTAGATCAAAGTTTTAATCTCGGAACTAAGCTAGCCAAATTAATCCATCCGCCAATTCTTATTGAATTAGTCGGTGATCTTGGCGGTGGAAAGACCGCACTCGTAAAGGCAATTGCCAAAGGCCTAGGTATAACTCAGACAGTCACTAGCCCTACATTTAATATTCATCGGGGTTACGAAGCACCCTCTGGAATTCGCTTAGAGCACTTCGACCTGTACAGATTAAACGACGATGAAATCGTAGAAAACGAACTGCAAGATAGTCTTGCCAGCTCAAATACGATAGTCTGTACCGAATGGGCTAATCATTTCAGTAAGAATATGGCAGAAGATAGGCTAATGTTGGAGTGCCACTATATAGACGATAATACGCGGCGCTATGACTTTACCTCAACCGGGCCGATATCTTCCAAGATAATAAACGGACTTAAGCAATGATACTGGCGCTAAGATCCGACAAGCCAGAGGCAGAGCTATATCTATTTGATGATGGCAAAAAAATAGCTGAAATAAAATGGGAGGCTCATCGCGAGCTTGCCGATACAATACTAGGCAAGATAAAAGAAATTTTAGTAAATAATAATATCGCTGATAAAGATATAACCGGAATTATCATGCATACTGGCGAAGGGTCTTTTACTGGGCTGCGCATCGGAACGACTGTGGCCAATGCTATGTCCTATAGTTTGGGTGTTCCAATCGTTGAGGCAGAAGGCGACAATTGGATAAATGAGGGCCTCGGCAAAATTACAAGCTCAAAGCCAGGGAATTTAGTAGTACCAAAGTATAACGCCGAACCAAATATCTCTCAGCCCAAAGACTCTTAAGCTTGAATATAGGCCCAAATAGTTGTTAAATAGTAGTAGTCTTATATTGTTATTTAGAATTTAATTTTAGAAAATCAGTTTTTACTTTAATACGGGTGAAAACAACTACTTAGAAAGGTAGGTGTTTATGGAAATACTCTTTGCAGTACTTGCCTTAGCTATAGGTGGGGGAGCTGGCTATGGTGCTAATTCCTATATCTCAAAACAAAAAGCTTCTGATGCAGACTCAAAAGCCAAGAAGCTTTTAGACGATGCCAAGGAAGAAGCAAAAAATAAAGTTTTAGATGCCCAGCAAGAGGCTGTCAAAATTAATGGTGAATTGAAACAAGAAGAACGCGAAAGGCGTAATAAAATTGATGCTTCAGAAAAGCGCGTAGCCGACCGTGAGACGCTATTAGATAATAAGCTCGATCAAATAGAGAAACGCACTGAAGCTCTGGGTAGATCCGAAAAAGAGATTGAAGCTATTAAAGAAGAGATTCGGGCAATTAGAACTCGCCAAGAAAATAATTTAGAAAAAATAGCCAAGCTTAAAAAAGAAGATGCTCAAAAGAAACTTATGGAAATGACCGAGCGCGATATTAAAAATGATTTAGTAGAATACATAGAGAAAAGAAAGCGCGATGCGACTGAAAATGCTGATGAAATAGCCAAGGACATTATGTCTCAGGCAATGGAGCGTCTGGCTACAGGCACAGCATCGGAGCGCACAATTAGCACAGTGGCAATACCAAACGATGGCGATAAGGGGAAGATTATCGGTAAGGAAGGTCGTAACATTCAGACCCTTGAGCGCCTCACGGGGGTAGAGATTATTATAGATGAAAGCCCAGGGGTAATTACTATTTCTGGCTTTAATCCTATTCGCCGCCAGGTTGCCAAAAAGGCCTTAGAGGCGCTTGTTAAGGACGGCCGAATCCACCCAGCCAAGATAGAAGAAACTGTCGAAAAGGCTCAGAGAGAAATCGACGAAGAGGTGAAGGTTGCCGGGGAACAGGCTGCCCGTGAAGCTAAGGTACTAGGGCTGCCATCAGAAATATCAAAGACTATGGGAATGCTAAAGTTCCGCACTAGCTATAGCCAAAATGTATTGCACCACTCTGTCGAAATGGCCCACTTAGCCGCAATGATTGCCGAAGAAATCGGCGCCGATGTACAGGTATCTCGCACAGCTGCATTTTTGCATGATCTTGGTAAGGCAGTTAGCCATGAAGTAGAAGGCAAACACCACCATATCACTGGCGATATGATGCGCAAGGCCGGTTTCGATGAAGCCACCACCCATGCGGCCGAAGCGCACCATGATGATATAGAGGCTACTACGTCAGAAGCTCTGATAGTCAGAGTAGTCGATGCATTAAGTGGCGGTCGGCCAGGAGCCAGGGGCGATAAGCTAGAAAACTATGTAAAACGCATGACTGATTTAGAAAATGTCGCAAATGCGTTTAGTGGAATCAAAAAAAGCTATGCGATAAGTGCCGGTAGAGAGATTCGAGTATTTGTGGATCCCGAGGAGATAGATGATCTCTCGGCCATAAAATTGGCTCGTGATGTAGCCACTAAGATTGAGGCATCCCTAAAGTACCCGGGAACAATTAAGGTAAATGTAATTCGTGAAACTAGAGCAGAGGAGTACGCAAAATAATGAAAATATCACAAGAAGAAATTAGAAATAATAGAAGACTAAAAATATGAAAATTTTATATATCGGCGACATAGTCGCAAAAATAGGTAGGCGAGCAGTTGGGCAAGTATTGCCAAAGCTAAAAGAAGAAAGGCAAATCGATTTTGTAATTGCACAATCCGAGAATATGAGCACCGGTAATGGCATAACTAAAAAATCCATTAAGGAAATGAAGGATGCAGGAGTGGATTTCTTTAGCGGTGGAAACCATAGCTTCAAAAAGCCTGAAGGTGTGGATATGCTCAATGATCCAAGCGAGCCGATAATACGCCCCGCAAACTATCCTGGCAAAACTCCGGGTCGAGGTTGGAAGATTGCCGAAACACCATTTGGCCGAATATTAGTCATCAATTTGCTTGGCCAAACTTTTAATGGCCCACAATTAGACCACCCCCTAAAAGTAGTAGATGCAATACTCGAAGAAAATAAACATGAAAAGCTAGCTGCCACCATAGTTGATTTACATGCTGACTTAACATCTGAAAAAGTGGCGATTGGATTTTACCTAGATGGTCGAGTCAGTGGTGTGGTTGGTAGCCACATTCATGTAAGCACCGCCGATGCAAAAGTTCTGCCGGGCGGAACTGCGCATATTAGCGATGTCGGTATGACAGGCCCAATAGATTCCGTACTTGGCGTTAAAAAAGAAATTATAATCGAAAAGTGGCTCAATCAATTGCCAAACAGATTTGATTGGCCTAAAACCGGTATCGTGCAATTTAGCTCTGTACTAATTGATGTCGGTAGCGATGGCAAAGCTAGGAGTATTGAACAGATATTAATTAGTACTGAGGTAAATTAATGATAAAGCCCGAGCTAATACAGGCCATAGCCAATAAAACTAAGATGCCTAAAAAGCAGATAGAAGTAGTTATCGACACTATGGTTGAAACCATCACAACAGAAGTTAAAGACGGCCACAAGGTGCTGATTAGTGGCTTTGGCTTATTTTACTCGGCCAATCGAAAGTCTCGTAATGGGATTAACCCCGTCACTAAGGCACCTATACGAATAAAAAGTATGCAGATGCCTAAATTTAGGGCTGGGGAGCGTTTCAAAAGAGTTGTCCGAAGCAAAAGTTAGGCCTGTTTATTATAAGCCCTAGGCTATATAATACTAGATATGAAATACTCTTTTGTAGACGAAAAAGTAGTTAATAAAATAAATGCTAGCCGAAACCGAAAGTTAGATATATTTAGGGATTCCGAACCAGCGCAGAAAGGGTTTTTGCTGCTTGCTCTACCCAAGCAAACAGCCCATAAGATTATTAACGATCTTGATAACAGAGAGATCCTGGATATCATAGGTACCTTAGACCCAAACAAATCCACTCGATTATTGCATGAACTATCTTCCACAAGAGCTCGCCATATTATTGAAAAGCTTAAAGCTGAAGACAAAGAGAAAATCGACTTATTGCTCAGCTTCAGCCCTAAGACCGCAGCTGGGCTTATGGGCCTTGACTACATTATCGCCTCACCGAGTATGCATTTCAGCGATCTATCCATCGATTTAGCAGCCCATGAAAAAGCAACTGGAAGGTTCCCTTCCATATTTGTTGTCGAGAACGGTAGCTTGGTAGGAGAGATACCTGGCCATATATTATCTCAGCATCCTGGGAGCGAGAAGGTAGGCCAGTATGCCACTCGAGTGCCTCACATCAAGTATGATATTGATGAGCATAAAGTTATCGATACCTTCCTCAAACACCCACACGATAAAGTAGTAGTACTGGGCGATAAAGAAGATATCATTGGTGTCATAAACTCCAATGATCTACTCAGCTTGCTAGACAAAAAGCGAGCCAGTGATATTTATGGACTGGCGGGAGTTAGCAATGATGAGGCTGCCATGGATACTGTATTTAGTAAAGTAAGGCACAGGTGGCTCTGGCTTATACTGAATCTTGGGACGGCATTTTTGGCGGCTTCGATAGTAGGTATGTTCGAGGGCACTATAGCTCAGATAACTCTTTTAGCAGTATATATGCCAATTGTTGCAGGCATGGGGGGCAATGCCGCCACTCAAACCCTTGCTGTGACAGTTCGCGGAATTGTTATGCACGAAGTATCGCTTGCTAGCTGCGGAGTCTTTATAGGCCGTGAAATAGCCGCAGGGGTTATAAATGGAGCAATTAACGGAACCTTAGTGGCACTTGTTGCTATCCTACTAAATAAAAACCCCATGCTTGGGTTTGTATTGGCTGTTGCGATGATTTGTAATTTGTTTATTGCGGCTTTTGCTGGCGCGCTAATACCTCTGATAATGAAGAAGCTCGGCAAGGACCCTGCAACATCTGCGACAATCCTAATTACAACATGCACTGATGTCGGCGGTTTCTTCATATTCCTTAGCTTAGCAAAGGTATTTTTGACATAAATAGTAAGGAGTAATAGATGGCGGACAATAAGACAAGAAACAAACCAAACACAAAAACTGAAGATACCAGTAAAAATCTTCAAGACACAAACGACACCGCTGCTAGCCTAAAAGTGCAAACAAACGCCGAAGAAGTGGATCCTCAAATATCCAAACCCAAGGTAAGATTGTACAAGAAATTTTCGTTTTGGCTTATACTTATTTCGGCTATTGTATTACTGGGCTTAGTAGCATTGGGTGGAATCTATATATCCAACCAAAATAACAACAAAAAGCTGATCAAAGAAGGGTGGGGTTCTATAGTTCGAAAATCTGAATCACTCGTATCGCTCTCTGAAAAGGTCCAGGACAAAGAAACATTTGAGAACTACATTATCGAGCTAAAAAATCTTACCTTTCTGGTCTCCGATAGCAAGCTAGCTGCTGAAAAGCTAAAACAAGGAGCCCAGGACGCCCAGCTGTATAAAATATTTTTGAATGATTTTTATGCCTATACTACCGACAGTCTGGACCATGCCAATAGAATTAACGATTTCACGGACTCCAATGCCGAAGCCCTAAAAGCTAACTCCTTAATTTCTAAGGACTCTTCAGAAACTCTAAAAAATAGCACGAAGTATCTTACCGAGTCTATGCCCGATGGTGCGTTTGATATTCAGTCTCTGCTTTCCAGAATAAGCAAAGTATTGCTGGTAAAAGATCTAGCTATAAAATCAAAAGAGCTAGCTGAACAAGATAAGTCTGCCAAAGACATGGCTGATAAGAAACTTGTCGAGGCTTCCATAGACGGTTATATGAGCAACTTTTTAATAGGCAACGCAGCTAAAATTCGTCAGTACATGACCGAAGAGTATCAAAAAGAGTTTGACTTTAACCAGCTCACCGCACAGGCTCGTGAGTATAGCTACCCCTCTGGTTTTAGGGTGCTATCAACTCAAAAATCTGATGGTGGTAAATACAAGAGCGAGGCAAACATCATTTATAAGCTAAGGGATGGGTCAAGTCAGTACACCGTCGGCAACGAGATAAATTTGGTCTATAATGCTGATA
Source organism: Patescibacteria group bacterium (assembly GCA_026397045.1). Taxonomy (NCBI): domain Bacteria; species Patescibacteria group bacterium. The sequence goes on from JAPLVO010000010.1 coordinate 61,249, forward strand.
CTGCTAGCTGGCTAGTAAATAGCATCAGAGAATCTAGCGGGTATTAACACCTGGCTTCAGCCTAAAGACATAATAATAACCCCCATTAAAAAATGCCAGCTTTACTGGCATCTTTTAATGGGGCGAGTGATGGGGCTTGAACCCACGACCTCCTGGACCACAACCAGGCGCTCTAACCAACTGAGCTACACCCGCCACGGCGTCAGACAACTACTTTGAAAATACTTTATGGTGCCCCCGGCAGGACTCGAACCTGCGACCTACGGTTTAGAAAACCGTTGCTCTATCCAGCTGAGCTACAGGGGCTTACATAGTTATTATACCCCAGATATAAATTAATCCCGGCAAGCGGGATAAATTTTTCATGGAGCGGGTAGCGGGGATCAAACCCGCATCTCCTGCTTGGAAGGCAGGAATAATAATCATTATACGATACCCGCAAACAGAAGTGACGCACGAATGCGTCACTTACTGGATCAAATTGATTATTTCTACCAATTTGGGATATGAAAAGAAATAAAAGGTACAAGGACTAAAAATAAGCGCCTATAGTTAAAAAATTATATACTATTTATGAACTTACCGCAATATTACAGTTAGTAAGCAGATCATTATTGTTAAAATTGTGTCATAATGGTATCAATAAATAATAACGAAAGGAAGTATGAATAAATTAAAAAAATTAGCGGCAGTTATCACGGCACTAGCGAGCACTTTGCCAGTTTCTGCATTTGCTCAGGACGGATATGTATCTAGCTCATTATCGGATAATGCCCAACAAAATTCTGTTGGAGCAACAGGGGCGTTTTTATTATTCTTTATTGTACTATATGGAATATTTATTATTATTGGGATGGTACTATTCGTATTCTGGATTTTTATGTTGGTAGATGTATTCAAAAGAACCAACTGGAAACAGGAAAACGATAAAACACTCTGGATTTTATTAGTTATATTGCTTTACCCAATAGGCTCAATTTTATATTTCTTCTTAGTAAAGAGAAAACTCGATAATAACAAAAACACCCTTACCGCCCCTCCAAGTGCGACCTAAGTATATTAAAATACGAAAATATTTCAGCTACCAATTGCTAGCCGCTACAAAGCACGGCCCCATACGGAATAGTTTTACTGGTAGATTGTTTCGCTTCTATATGCTAAAATAACCAAGATTAGCGCCCTTAGCTCAGCTGGATAGAGCGTCTGACTTCGGATCAGAAGGCCGGGGGTTCGAATCCCTCAGGGCGCACCATAAAGTATTTTCAAAGTAGTTGTCTGACGAGGGCCAGTAGCTCAGTTGGTTAGAGCGGCTGCCTCTTAAGCAGCATGTCGCGGGTTCGAATCCCGCCTGGCCCTCCATAGTGTTTGCCTTCCTTTGCGATGGAACAAACCAGATTCTATATTCTGCTTGTTGCATCGAGGGGAAGACAAGTTAAGCTTACGAAAGCGATTTGGCAACGGGGTGTGGCGCAGTTGGCTAGCGCGCGTCGTTTGGGACGATGAGGTCGAAGGTTCGAGTCCTTTCACCCCGACCATAAAAAATACTCCAGCTTGTCTGGAGTCTTTTTTATGACCAGAGAAAGGACGAGAAACCCAAAGGTTTGGTGCACGAGGCAGCAAGAGCAGCTTTAGCTGCTTTTAAGTTTGGTAGCTAGCCCCTTGCGTAGCTTGGTGTTCTCGAGCAGTGCATCGATACTGCATATTATTCCAAAGCCCAGGCCACTGATTATTAGCAGAGTGGTCGTACCCGACACCGTAAATACCACCAGTGCTAAAAAGGCATACAGGCTAGCCAATAAAAAATAGCTTAAATTAAATTTGTATATCACGGCAATAATTATCATCGCTACTGCACAGGTTGCTGGCCAGCCCGCAAAGCCATTACCGATTACTGGCGCTAGGCCTTGATATTCAAAATAATTAAACACAAAGCCAGGCAGCACTATTACTAGCAGCCAAAGGGCCTGTATCAGCTTGGTCTTATTATCACCAAAGCCTCCTAGCTTTAGCTGAACTACCAGCGCAATCGTTATTAGAATTGCCCAAATTGTAAAAAACTGTACTGTATTTTGAAATGTTATAACACTAATAAAATATCCAAGCGACAATGTAGCCGCCCAGGTGAATAGTATTATTTGATAGTTGTTCAGTTTTTTGGCTTGCTTGGTGATTTTTTTCATAACACCAGTATAGCAGATATAAACATAAGTTAATTTAATGAATTACTAAAACAATAAAATAATCATGAATTATGCGCCATAATAGTCACGCAGTAGAGTCAGCTTATTATCCATTAGTAACCCATTTAAGCCCACTGTCTGCTTTCCCCCATACCAAATACTGTATTACTTAATTAATCCTAAGTAGGCCAATGATGATAATTACCTCTTAGGCCACCCAGGCAACTTGGGCTGTGATTATTGCTAAGTCCTTGTGCTTAAGGCCATACCATAGCCATATAGAGGTAGCGATAAGATAGGCCACCCAGGATATTATAGATACACCCTTTTCTTGCAAAATCCATATAGAGTACACCTGAGGTATAGTCAGTAAGGGCCCAATAGTAATTGCGAAATAAATTAATTTATCAACTTCAGATTTTTTATTCTTGTTTTTGTTTTTATTCTTATTCTTTTTTGAATACGCGCGTATTTTGTGTATAGACATAGACTATATTTTATCAAACAACTAGGCTTATTAGTAGTTATTTATACCTACTAGCTGTTGGGTGCTGCTTTCACTTAACAATCTTATGCTATATAATATTAAAAAAATGCAGTACACAATTAATTCAGCTCCTTCTCATAGAGTAAGAACTAGAAGAAACCGATGGGCGTTCGCAGTTATTGGTTTATTTCTGCTCATTTTGGGAGTTTATTTATCCATTCTATTAATTACGCCTAAAATCCAGAAGAAGTCACCTCAGCAGATCCAGAAGTCTGCTAGCGAACTACCGGTTTACGACAAGAATACTATATTTATACCGTCAGTAGGTGTCCAGTCCGAAATAGGCCAGGGTGGGCCGGGTGTTTTAGATAAGGGCTTAGCCTGGAATCGACTCCCCGAGCAGGGTAACCCAATTAAAGGCGGCAATATGATAATTACTGGCCATAGTTTTGTATGGGGCTACGACCCATCGCAGGTTACAAAAAGATCCATTTTCTATGACCTTAAAAATGCCAAAGTTGGCGGTGATGTACTAATAAATTGGTATGGCAAACAGTATAAATATACTATTACTAAAGTAAAGACAGTTAAACCCAGCTCTGTTGAAATTGAAAATCAAAGTAGTGAACCAATGCTCACTATCTACACCTGCACCTTGGGAGGGTCGGCCGATGGCAGGGTAGTAGTAATCGCTAAGCCCAGTTAGTTATGGGTGACATATCTTGATAATAATAGTATAAATAGTATATGGATTTAAATTTAATAGTTCAAAATAATATATGGTGGCTTATTGTTATATACATTTGGGCAACTGCCTGGAAGGCATGGGCACTTTGGATTGCCGCTAAAAAAGACCAGAAAGTATGGTTCTTGGTTTTTATAATAGTTAGTACTGCAGGCATTCTAGAAATATTTTATATATTCTATTTTAGCAAGCAAGATAAGAGCACTATAAAGGCCAATAAGTAGCTTGCTCTACCACCCCTCTGTCTGATAAACCGCCGAGACAAGTACGCTGGTTGGCCGACCTTTGCAGGTCGTACCCTTTATAGACATTTGTATCTCACTCCATTTATCATTTGGTCTGCTCGCAGTCATGTGATTAAGAGAGTTAGATATCATATCCTCAAGGCCTTTTTGTGTATTGCTATGATGCTCTACAAAGAGGCCTTTTTTAGTGCTAGCTTCTTGAACCCAGCCTATGCCAACCCACATCTCTTGGCCGGCGGTTGAGCTGCGGACTTCAGATATTACAACATAAAGCTTGCTACCGAAATCTTTTGGCGTAAAAGAAGGCTTTTCGAATACGATATTGCTACCAGGCGGAATTACGGAGCTTAGACAGATCAGGTTCTGATCTCCAATGCCAGCACTCATTAGGGCTGAATCAAAGGCCGACAGTTCAGTGGGGCCAGTGCCACTGCCTTTTGTGATTTGTATATTCATAATAGCCTAATTGTAACCTAAAAATATTATTTGTAGTATAATAATCGCAATTCGCCAGATTGGTGTTGGTACCTAGAAAGGGAGCCTCAATGGTTGCTGAAGTGGCATATAAGACACCAAGCACAGTTAAGGCCATGGTCTTTGTTGTGCCTGTCTTGGTGGTTAACTCTGCATTTTTCTACTTAGGAATGTGGATCTGGCTAAGGGTCATGGTTAGCTTGGCACTAGTATTACTACTTGTGCTAGCACGCAGCCACGTCTTTAGGGGCCTAGACAAGCTCAACCGTAAAGCGGTAGAGGAGTACCATGTAAAGTTTGAAATATTTATTGGGCTTTATGTGTTTTCTTTTTTGCCATTTTACCTTGGCATTTTTATGACCGTTCAAGGGACACTTAATAACGCCTGGCTGATAGCAGTCTTGGGCGTTATTATCAATCGTCTAGCTTGGGCCTTGCCATATCTGTACCCGCTAGTTTGCGGCACGCTTCCCAAGAAGTTGCAAATTGGTATTTGGTTATGGATAGCTAGTGGAGTCATCTACGGCATAGCAAAGGCTATGCTCCAATGAGGAGAGATATGGAAATAACTAGAGAAACCCAAGTGGATATTGAGCTAGAAGACAAATTCTGGCTGCTCTACAACACTGCATTTGCAGATCTCAGAACCGCCTCGCCTTGCAGACAGTACATGCACGAAAGTGAGTTTAGAGAAGAAATGTCAGATGAGCGCATGCTCAAATTTGTACTCTGGGAAGACGATACGGCTCTAGCTATGGCTCTTGTAGCGGTAGATCTTACAGCAATCGACTGGATTTCACCAGAGTTTTTTGAGAAGAAGTACCCGGATCAATACAAGCAAGGCACCATCTTTTATTTTGGTGCGTTGCTTGTAGTCCCAGGCCTTCAAGGCCTGCATTACAGCGAGCTTTTGCTGGCCGAGCTCATTAACTTTGTCGTTAGAAATAATGGCGTTGCAGCATTTGACTGTTATTCAAAAAACAGCGATTGGCTACCTAGTCACATAGAGCAAATGGGTGATAAGGTGGCGGTTGTAGAACTGAGTGAACTCGACTACCAAGCTTATTACGCGATTGAGTCTAAGGGCTTTAAGAACCAGAAAGAGCCAAGCGCATTTGTTTGGCTAGAAAAATAATCATTAACCCCCGGCATTACGCCGGGGGTTAATCGCCTTTAAAGTGTTATTTTTTGCTAAAATATAAGTGTTATGCTTACTAACCTTTCATTACTCATCACCACCGTGCTAACATTTTTTCTAGGTATTTTGGTGTATACCAATAACCCTAAGAAGCCTTCTAACAGAAACTTTTTTTACTTCACTTCTTCATTATCACTTTGGGCTATAACCAATCTAATGGCTAATATCTCTGCAGAGCCCAGCCTGGCACTTTTTTGGTCGAGAGCCGCTATTGTAGGGGCAGCGCTGCTGATATACTTTTTCTTATTATTTAGCATGACATTTACTAGCGATAAGCAGCTGAGCCGTGCGCTAAGACTAATATTATTTATTCCAGCTTTTATTATTATTTTGTTTAGCCCCACAGCCGCCAATGTAGTCTCATCTAATGCCTATGCCCAGCAGATACAGACCGGCTGGCTGTATATTTTTGTGATTGCCTACTTGCCTACTTACACTATCTGGGGGGTAGCACTGTTTATAAAAGCCCAGCGTAGCTCTGCAGGGCATAGAAAAGACCAAATCAAATATATCTTGATGGGTACAGCCCTTATCGCTATTCCTGGATTTATTTTTAATGCCATTTTACCAGCACTGGGGATCACATCCCTTTCGTCATTTGGGCCAATATTTATTTTACTTTTGGTGGCCATGATAGCTTACTCAATACTTCGTCATCAGCTTATGGACATAAGATTTATCGTTACAAGGTCACTGGCTTTTGCCTCGTCTATATTTATTATCGCAGCCGTATTTGGACTAGTCAGCTTTCAGATAGTTGATGTTATATTGCCAGCGAATGCCTCACAAGTTACCATTAGGCTTTCTTATACCGTTATAGCTATTTTGCTGGCCTTTGCATTTAATCCACTAGTAAGATTTTTTGAAAAAATAACAGCTAAGTTGTTTTTTCGTGGCCAATACGACCCACAGAAGCTGACTGACCAAATTGGTGGTATTTTGTCTAGCGAAATAGACCTAGACAAGCTAAGCACCCGAGTACTAAGTGAAATAACTACTCAAATGAAAATCAATATTTCTGAGATTGTAGTATTTAGCAAAGACAGAGTGTTTTATGAAAAGATACCTCTCAAGAATAGTCAAAAAGAAATAAGCCACAAACAATTACAAAAGCTCGGTAGAGTTACGCTGATTGTTGAAAATCTTAAGCCTGGTGAACGCAGAGATATCTTAAAAGAGTTTGGTTTTAGTCTTAGTATCCCGCTGCGCACCAGCGAGAAGTTTATAGGCTATTTACTTTTGGGCGAAAAAAAGAACGGTGAGATTTTTGGCTCTCAAGATTTGGCGGTACTAAAATCTATTGCCAATGAAGTAAGCGTTGCTATGGCCAACGCCCTAAGCTACAAAGAAATTCAACTTTTTACAGAGACGCTTTCGGAAAAAGTTCGCCAGCGTACTGCTCAGCTCAACACCGCCAACAGCCAGCTAAGAGAGCTAGACCAGGCCAAAGATGAATTTATTTCTATGGCATCTCACCAGCTCAGAACTCCACTAACGACTGTAAAGGGGTACATTAGCATGCTTGATGATGGGGATTTCGGCAAGCTAACGAAAGAACAAAAGCAAAGTATTGAGCTGGCTTTGGATGGAAGCAATAGAATGGCACGATTAATCGATGACTTATTGAATATCAGTCGTATGGAGGCGGGTAAATTCTATATAGATGCCCGGAAAGTAGATCTTAGTAAGCTTGTAAGCGAGGAGGTTAAAGCCCTACAGTTTATGGCAAAATCTCAAAAAGTTATTATCAGATACAAAGCCCCAACGAAAGCAATCCCACTAATCAACTTAGATGAAAATAAGACTCGGCAGGTAGTGATGAATATATTAGATAATGCAATCCATTATAGCCAGCCCCCTAAAGGAGGCGGCGTGGTTGAAGTTTCGCTTCTGCACTCTGGTGGTAGTGTGAGCTATATTGTTAAAGACAATGGCATTGGGGTGCCTAGAGATCAGCAGTCCATGCTCTTTACCAAGATGTTTAGGGCCAAAAATGCTAAAGATATGCGCCCTGATGGAACTGGGCTAGGGCTATATATGGTTAAGCGTGTGGTTGAAGACCAAGGAGGAAAGGTGCTATTTGAATCCAAATACGGCAAGGGCAGTCTTTTTGGATTCAAAATACCAGTCCACAATCATATAGAAATAGATGCCAAAGCCCAGGCAAAACTAAAATCTCAAATTAATTAGTAATCGAAGTGATATAATATACCTATGGCCAAACTGCTTACACTAAAAGATATTGATTATGCGGGTAAAAAAGTATTTTTGCGAGTCGATTATAATGTGGTGGTTAACGGCAAAGTGATCGATGAGTTTAGGGTCGCTCAAAGCCTCGCAACCATCAGTAAGCTGCTTTCTAGCGGCTGCTCTGTTATTTTGGCCAGCCATAATGGCCGACCAGAAGGAGAGCCAGATCCAAAACTAAGCCTCAGGCCAGTAGCCCAGGTTTTGGCTCAATTAATTAAGAGGCCAGTTGGTTTCGTCCCAGACTGTGTAGGCCCTGATACGGCTAAGGAGTCTAGGGCACTTAAGCCTGGGGAGCTGCTTTTATTGGAAAACTTACGGTTTCATGCAGCCGAGGAAAAAAACACTGTAGCCTTCGCCAAATCTCTGGCTAGCTTGGCCGAGGTCTATGTGGATGATGCCTTCGCCAACGCCCATAGACCGCACGCCAGCATGATCGGTGTGCCACAGTACTTACCCCACGCCGCTGGGCTGCTAATGGAAAAGGAATATCTAAGAATAATATCTCTTACTAAATCTCCGAAGCGACCTTATGTGGCAATAGTAGGGGGTGCTAAGATATCCACCAAGATAGAGGTATTACAGAGTTTGACAAAAAAGGTTGATACGCTTGTTATCGGAGGTGCAATGGCCAATACCTTCTTGCAGGCTCAGGGCTATAATGTGCAGTCCAGCATGACGGAGCCTGACCATGTAGGCACAGCCGCGGCTATAATAAAATTAGCCCATAAAAATAATGTCAGCCTAATACTGCCTACCGATGTTGTCGTAGCAGAAAGAGTTGAGCATGGAGCCAGCCATCGGCAGATTGGAGTGGGTAAGATATCCGCCAATGAGCTTGTCCTGGACATCGGTAAGAATACTATGAAGGGTATTTTACCTATCATATCTTCTGCCAAGACAGTTTTCTGGAACGGCACACTTGGCGTAGCTGAAATACCAGAGTTCGCCTGGGCTAGCAGGGACTTGGCTCACATGATCGCACTCAGAAAAAACAAAGCAGATACGATTGTCGGTGGGGGGGATACAGAAGCTTTTGTAGCTAAATTAGGTATGACCAATAGATTCGGTTTCGTTAGCACTGGTGGAGGTGTGTGTTTAGAGCTCTTAGCCGGGGATAAGCTCCCTGCAATTGAAGTATTAATGAGCTAAAATAAGCTACTTACAAAAAAGTCAGCCGCTAAAGCGCGCTAGCAGGCCCATTATTATTTGCACTTGCTGTATTGTCTTCGAATTCATCTCTGGATCTATTCAGTGGATTTAGTTCATTTACAGCTTCCGGAAATCCCGATACCAATGTGCTTGAAGGAGTGGCCGGTATTGTAATCGGCTGGCTCGCAGGGGCTGTATTGGGCAATACCACTGGATGCTCGGCCGATTGGGTGCTAGATGTTATCGCAGGAGCTATGACAGGAGACGGCATTGCGGGTGGTATTGAAGTAGGTATGATGTCGCTATCATTACTTTGCCCGATAACGGGTGCTTTTGTCTCTGATGGCTGAGGAGGAATTAGCGGGGGCTTGGGGGCCTTGGCAATGGGCGTAGGAGGCTCTAAATTAGAGATTGGCGGTGTTACTCTTGGGGGCTGAGGGGGAAAATTATTTGTATTAGCAAATTTATTATCTCTTGTCGCAGAGGGGGTTACCGGCCTGGGTGGAGTCATGGCTTTTGGTGGTGCCTGGATGTCGCCATCGATACTTTTTAGGGGCTTTGGCCTAGGCCCATCAATGGTGTTAAGAACAGCACTTTGGGTCGGCATATTTGCTGATTCTTTCGAAGGCTGAGTGGAATCTAGTGAATATTGGATTTCTAGCAAGCGATTATATTTTGCTATTCGTTCACCTCTGACAGGAGCCCCAACTTTTATTCCATAGGCGCCTACTCCATAGGCTAAATCCACAATAAAATCATCATTACTTTCACCACTTCTGTGGCTAATTATGACCTCATTGCCTACCTCTCGAGCCATATCGATAGCAGCAAACATTTCCGATATGCTTCCAACTTGGTCGGGCTTGATAATTATCCCGTCAAAGACCTTTTCTTTTGCGAAATCATTAATCTTGCGTGAGTCTGTAACTGTAAAATCGTCTGATATTATCTGGAAGGGCTTACTTTCTGAGGGGATGCTCTTGAGTAGCTCGAGACCTTCAAGATCGGTTTCAGCAAATGGGTCTTCTAGCGAGAAAAGATCAAACTTTTGATCCCATGCCTGGTAGGCTGCAAGTAAATCGCTAGCGTGTGCGTTGTTTCCCTCAAAAACATAATTTTTACCGTTGTAAAAGCTGTTGGCAGCAATATCTAGGGCTATTTCAAATTTCGAATCCATTTTTTCTCTGAGGTTGGCAATTGCTTCTAGGACTACTTCTGTTCTAACACCAACTGGCGCGATGGCACCCTCGTCGCCTACTAGCTGGGCCGCTGGGCCATACAAACTAACCATTATTGTCTTGATGGTTTGATAAACCTGAACTATCATTTCTATAGATTCTATTGGGTTGGTTGATTTAGGGACAATCATAAACTCCTGAATATCCAGTCCGGGGGCGTGTTTACCACCACTAACTAAATTAGCGTATATTCTAGGAAACTTAGGAGTGGTTTTTCGATTTTCAGCAATGTATTGCCAGAGGGGTTTTTTACTGAGCTTGGCACTTAGCTTAAAGTAGGCACCTGAGAGCGCCAAAATTGTATTTGCGCCCAAGTTCTGCTTATTATCTGTCCCGTCTAGAGCGATTACTAGGCTATCGAAGTCATCTTGATGTTTTAGCGGATACCCAATAAACTTGGGTGAAACAATTTTATTGATTAAATCCACGCACGAGGCTACACTCTTTCCGCCGTAGCTATCGCCGTTATCAGTCTTTTTTTCTGCTTCACCTATACCCAAGCTAGAGCCTGCGGGCACAATAAACCATGATGAAGTACCATTTTCAGCTACCATCCTGACTTTTAGCGTCGGCTCACCGTTAGAATTTAGTACCTGCGAGGGTACAATGCTTTTAATTCCCATGATATATAAATTATAGCATAAGCATTATAAAGTGCTAACTAATTTGTCTTTATAATGTTCTGAAGCTGACCAGAAAGGAAGCCGAGAATATTTGTTGCTGTGGTCTTGCGGATAATTGCCAACCCTTCAGTGGAGTTGAAGGCATTATGGGGGGATAATATCACATTGTTCATTTTTGATAAAATATCAAGCTCAGCTATATCGTAGGGAGCCTTTTTGTTGCCTAGGTATAAGTCAGTTTCAATATCGAGGTCTAGGGCCCTCTCTCCCTCCACGACATCTAGCCCTGCCCCGGCTATTTGCTTGGATCGAAGAGCCTCAATCAAATCGGAGGTATTAACAAGCTGGCCACGAGCTGTATTTATTAATACCGAGTGGGGGCTCATCAAAGCGAGAGATTTGGAATTAATAAGTTGCTTAGTACTTGGGTTCAACGGCGCATGCAGACTTATATAATCACTCCCTCTGAGCAGCTCGGGCATTGTCACTAAGCTAAAGCCAAGCTGCTTGGCCGCATTTTCATCTGGGTAGGGGTCGTAGGCAATTGCATGCATTCCCATTGCTTTGGCGATACTAATTACCCGTAAACCAATCTTGCCAGTCCCGACCACCCCAAGTATTTTGCCGTTCAGCGTGGAGCCAGTTAGCTTTCGGTAGTCAATTTGGCCGTCCTTTACCGAGCTAAGCACTGCTGGCATTTTGCGGGCCAGCATAAGCATAAGCAGTATCGTATATTCAGCAACTGTTGTCTGCCCATAAGCTGGCACATTACTCACCACAACAGCCTTTTGCTTGCAAGCCCTGAGATCTACATTATCAACACCTGTCGACCGGCAAGCCACAAAGCCTAGACTCGGCATATGAGCTATGGCGGCTTCATCTACATTGCTAGATGAAGAAACACTAATAACCTTAGCTTCCTTATATTCGTAGGCTGGCACTTTATTTATCTCCTCATGGAAAAATAAGAGCTTGTATTTACTACCTATAAAGTAGTGCTCAAAAGAGCTTTTCTCTTTGCTGGTAGTGTCAAAAAATGCGATTGTTGTAGCCATAAGTTTTATCCTTTATTCAATACTACAATAAAATCAGAAACATTGGCAGTAATCTTATTTATTTTATATGTTACATTTATCGGTCCTAGAGTTTTATAGCTTCTATTATTAGTGTAGCTGTGTCTTGGCGCACCTTAGCCTATTTGGCTGGGCACAAGCTGACCGAACTTTTTAATATATATGAGCGAACAATTGTAGCATTATTGAAGTTTTAGAAGATATTGTGTTATCTTTAAAATAATTAAATCAGGAGGAAATATGAGTGAGTTAGGTAGATATAATCCAAATAATTCAGAAAAAAATCGAAACCAATTTTCTAGAAGAAAACTTGGAGCAGCTTTTATCGCTGCAGCACTTGGCGCGGGTGCCATTATGGGGACAGATAAGAGTGATGTAAAAAAAGATAAATCGGGCGAGCTGGCTTTAGATGAAAAAATAGATAAAATGTTTGAAGAAGCAGGAATCCAAAAGGGTTCAATAATCAATGTCATAGCAGCCGAATTAGTAATAAATACTGAAAAAGTAAATGTCAGGGAAGGCTATGATGTTTCCGACTTTAACAAGATTACTTCTAGCGAGCTCATAGGGGTAAGTGGTGCAATCATGATACCCCTCACTGACGACGACCCTAATGGCTCAAGATATATGGCTATATTGAAAGGCCCCAATGGAGAAAGAACATTGATTAGTTTTGTAGTTGAGGTGGATGGTGTATCTTATGCTGCAACTGGCAAGCCGTATGATGGAGTAACAACGAAAATGATATATGAAGGATCTAAGGATGGTCAGCCAATGGCCATCGAAGAAGGCGGAGCAGAAATACTCGTAGCAACAGCCCAAGAATTAGGTAAGAATAAGTCTAAGTAGTTTTCGTTCGAAAAAACAGTTGGTGATCCCACGGAGAAGGCGGGCTAGCGCCCTTTTCCCTGCGGTGCTCGGTAAATATTTAAGTGAACTTGATATTTACGCTGCGCTCCTCGTGCACCGAACTCCTTTGGTAGTTCAATTCGTCGAGTCGAATACGCAAAAAAAAAGCCCGAGACGAGCTCAGGCGTTTTTTATGGTGATCCCACGGAGAATCGAACTCCGGTTGCCGGGATGAAAACCCGGTGTCCTAACCGCTAGACGATGGGACCATCAACTATTTTTTTACGAAATAACCATACAATTTTAACACATTTAGGTTCTTATTTCAATCTGTAAATTGGACATTTTAAGCTAAAGCGTGTATATATTATAAGCATTAGATAATTATGGATCAAGCCAAACATGACACAAACTACACTAGATAACATCAAGCCCACACAGCCACTTTCTCAATCTGGCCAGCAAGACTCTACAATCGATCTTAGGACGCCAGAGGGAGAAGCCCAAAAATTAAGGGATAAAGAATCTAGAACACGAGCTATACAGAATCAAGCAAATCGGTCTAATGTTTTGCCGAGGGTCGGCCTAGACGGCATGCGTCGCACCAGACCTAGCCCTGGGGCTACAGCCACTTCTACTGGCCCACCATCCGAAGGTTCGGCTTTCATACTACCCAAAGAGCAGCTAGAACAGCCGCCGGTTGTGGTATCTAACCCTAGCACCAGTACCGAGGCCCAGCCTATCGACCAACAGCAAGAGCAAAAGAAGCCAGGCTTTTTTGCCAGAATGTTTGGGAAAAAGTAACCATATTACAGCCTTGGCTGCTTGTTAAATTTTATATTTATTAGGTAGCTTCCCTGCAAAATTAGATGTTATTGTTACGCTTTTACTAATACTCTAAAAACCATTACAATATAAACATATGCAGCATGAAAAATTAGACGCCACAAAGTATAAAAAAACTAAGATTATAGCTACACTAGGGCCTGCAAGCCAAGAAAAGATTGGCGCATTGCTTGTTGCTGGAGTTAATGGAATAAGATTGAATTTTAGCCACAATACACATAAATGGCATTGCGATGTAGCACTCCGTGTGCGAAGTGAAGCCAAAAAGCTCGACAGGTCGGTAGCGATTATACAAGATTTGCCTGGTCCGAAAATGGTGCTTGGCAAGCTGCCAAGTGGTGGTATCGAAATTGCGGCTGGCCAAACTATAAAATTCAAGCACGGCGACGACAGCACTGAGGGTATCCTGCCGATACAATACGATTTTGCCGCCCAAGTAAAAAAAGGCGAACGACTATTTTTAAGAGATGGCCAGATTCAAACCGAGATTACATCAGTAGAGAAAAAAGTAATTACAGCCAAAGCTCTTAACTCTGGAAAGATATTGAGTGGCCATGGCATTAATCTGCCAGACACAGTTTTTAAAAATGGTGTAATAAGCGAGAAAGACAAAAATGACCTGACTGTTACCCATAAGTTAGACGCTGATTATGTTGCCGTTAGCTTTGTAAATAGGGCGCAGGATATCCATGATGTTCGCAATGAGCTAGCTAAGCATAAAGCCAACGCCAAGATTATCGCTAAAATTGAAACAAAAGCTGCGGTCGAAAATCTCGAAGAAATAATTAAAGCTAGCGATGTAGTGATGATTGCGCGTGGGGATTTAGCAATCGAGGTAGGACCTGAACGAGTACCAATTATTGGCAGAGAAATAATCCTGCTTTGTAGAAGGTATAAGAGGCCGGTAATTATGGCGACCCAAATGATGGAGAGCATGATAACAAGCTTAACTCCCAGTAGAGCCGAGGCCAACGATGTAGCCACCGCAGTTAGTCTTGGGGTTGATAGCTTGATGTTGTCTGGCGAGTCGGCTATCGGGCAATTCCCAGTCGAAACGGTAGCGATGATGAAAAAAATAATCTTGAGCGCTGAACAATATTTTGTCAATTCATCAGCCTCAATAGATCTATCAAGCGGCGATACAGATGTAGTTTCGGTAATTGAATCGAGCGGGGACAGTATGCTAAATAAAATAGGCCAAAAAACACGATTGGTATTCTCAAAGCAACCTAAACTATCACCAAATATTTCATCGGAAGCAGCTCAGACCAGTGTTAGTTTTGCGGCAATAACTCTTGCCAACCAATTGAATGCAAAAGTAATTCTGGCAGAAACCCTTACTGGCTCCACAGCCCTAAGTATTTCTAGCCTTCGCCCTAATTGCCCGATTATAATAATTAGCCCGACTGCTAAGGTCTGTAATCAATGCTCTATTGTTTGGGGTGGTAAAACATTTTTGATTTCTAAATCTAAGAATCGTAAAGCTACGATTATAAGAAAGCTCAAAGACAGAAAAAGCATCAGTAAGGGGGACTGGGTGGTCGAAGCCTTTGGTCGCAATGAAGATGTTGCGGGTGGAACTGACACAGTAAGACTATTGGAGGTTGAATGAAGAGAATTATAATCGGCAACTGGAAGATGAATCTGACTGCCAAGCAATCAGAAATATTAATAAACAGGCTAGTAGAAAACACCGAAAGGCCATCTGCAGATATCGTGCTTTGCCCTAACTTTGTCCAGCTTGCTAATATTAATATGTTACTCAAGGCGAAGCCGGGTAATAAATTTAAGCTTGGCGTACAAAATATCAATAATCATGACTTAGGAGCATTCACCGGTGAAGTCAGCGCCCCTATGATCAAGGGTTTAGCCAGCTATGCGATTGTAGGGCACTCCGAGAGGAGGGTTAACTTTGGTGAGACAGATGAGATGATATCAAAAAAGGTTTCAGCCTGTTTACGCAATAAAATAATCCCGATACTCTGTGTCGGCGAGAACTTACACGAAAGACAAGAGGGTTTAGCAAAGCGAACTGTCCTGGACCAGCTCGAGGAGGACCTATCCGAGATAACATCAGCCGAATCAGCCAAAATAGTGATTGCTTACGAGCCAGTATGGGCAATAGGTACTGGCAAAACAGCTAGTCCTTATGATGTAGAGGATATGCTAGAGGGTATCTATCGGTACTTAGTTAACAAATATACTGAGCCTCGGGCAGACAAAATAAGCCTTCTTTATGGTGGCAGTATCAATGCTGAAAATGCTAAGAGCTTCTTGGATCTGAATAAATCTGGAGGGTTATTGGTGGGCGGGGCCAGCCTCAACTATAAGGCTTTTAGTAGTATTTGCCAGCTGGGATAGCTAGTGTGGCTGTTGGATGGTGGATGGTGGGCTATTTATGATAGTATACTAGTGTAAATAAGGAGCAGTAATGACCGAACTTAGCTATGGCGAAAAGTCACCAGAAGTTGTTAATTTAGTAATAGAAATTCGTAAGGGCGAAAAAAATAAATATGAATATGACAAAGAAACTGGCCGGCTTTTTCTAGACAGAGTAAATGGCACAGCCCTGGGCTATCCTACTGATTATGGCTTCGTGCCAAACACTCTTTGTGATGATGGCGACCCACTAGACGGCTTACTAATAATAGATGAGTCTGTACCACACGGCACCGTCGTGCCAGCCAGGCCTATTGGCGTTTTGTACATGATAGATGACGGCGAAGGTGACGAAAAGCTTATTTGTGTTGCGGCTGATGATGTCAGCAAAGACCACATCAAAGACCTAAGTGATCTAGGCGAAAACTTTCCAAAAGTAATAGAGCATTTTTATACTCACTACAAAGACTGGAAAAACAACTGGAGTGGGGTGAGCGTGAGCTTTAACGGCTGGGGAGACGCCCAGGCTGCCAAAAAAGTAATTGCCGAAAGTATTGCTAGCGCCAAAAAAAGTGGCTAATTAAATTTAAAGCCATAATTGAACATCCTAATGGTAGGGTGCTCACGATTGCCTTTTTTATTTTCGCCTCTCATCCTTTGGCACACCCTGGGAGAGTATTGGGAAATTTTATACTTATCATACCCAGGTATAAAGGTGTATCATATATAAATGAATAAATTATTAGAAGGCTTAAACGACGCTCAAGTTGAAGCAGTAGTTAAGACCGATGGCCCAATATTGATGCTGGCTGGCGCTGGTAGCGGTAAAACTAAAACCCTAACCCATCGCATGGCCTATTTAATATCCGAAAAGAAAGTGCCACCATCATGCATCTTGGCAGTAACTTTTACCAATAAGGCAGCAGGCGAGATGCGCTCGAGGGTATCTAGGCTACTTGGGTTTGATGAGAACGGAACTAACCCAATACCGTTTCTTGGTACCTTCCACTCGGTTGCTAATAAAATACTCAGGTATGAAGCCGATCGAATGGGCCTTGGGAGCAATTTTTTAATATATGATTCTGGGGATTCACAGGCCTTAATCAAAAAAATCATGAAGTCCCTGCATATTGATGATAAGAGCATCACCCCCTCTGGTATAGGCTGGATGATATCCTCTGCTAAAAACGAATTAATAGGCCCAGAAAAGTATCGATCCACCACAACCAATCGTGCTGGCCTTATTGCCGCCGATGTATATCCTATTTACCAGAGAGAATTGCGCAAAGCAATGGCTTTTGATTTTGATGACCTTATAATGGAGCTAGTTAAATTGCTTCAAATCGAGCCCGATATACTCGAGAAATATCAGAAACAATTCCAGTACATATTGGTTGATGAATACCAGGACACTAACCACGCCCAGTACAAGCTTATTCAGCTGCTAGCCAAAAAACACAAAAACATTTGCGTTGTGGGCGACGACTGGCAGAGTATTTATTCTTGGCGCGGAGCAAACTACCAAAATATTCTAAATTTCGAGAAGGACTACCCATCCGTGAAGGTTATTAAGCTGGAGCAAAACTACCGATCCACTCAGATGATACTAGACGCCGCACATTCTGTGATTACTAAGAATATCTCGCGTAGCAGCAAGAAATTATGGACCGACTTAGGACTTGGCGACAAAGTCCATGTTGTTTCGACAATCGATGAGGTTAATGAAGGCAGAACAATTATTCAGACTATTGAAAGGCTAAGGAGCACGAACCCGAGTATGACTCTTAAAGATGTAGCGATTCTTTATCGAACTAATGCCCAGTCGCGAAGCCTAGAAGAAAGCTTGCTTCGCTATAATATACCCTATCAAGTTATAGGAGGAACGAGGTTTTACGATAGGCGCGAAATAAAAGATATTTTGGCTTATATGAGAGTTATATTCCAGCCCAACGATACTGTTAGCTTGGCCAGAATACTAAATGTACCAATCAGGGGAGTTGGAGCCAAGAGTTCATCTGCAATTATCGACTTCTTAGATAAAAACGAAGCCGATACAATCCAGACCTTGCGCCAACCTGAGGACATACCGGGCCTTAGGGGCAAGGCCCTAGTAGAGATCCGCAATTTAGGAGTTATCCTAGATGATATTAGCAATAAGCCAGACCTAAATGCATTCAAGTTATGGAGTCATTAATTGAAAGGATAGATTATATTAGCTATCTTCAGGATGGCTCCATATCGGCCGAGGATAGAGTGGAGAATGTTCAGGAACTACTAGGGGTAGCTAAAAACTACGAGGATATGGACCTCGAAACCTTTCTGACTGAAGTCGCCTTGGTTTCAGACCTTGATTCGCTAGATAGAAATACCCAGAAGGTTAGCTTGATGACACTGCACGCAGCAAAAGGCCTAGAGTTTGATGTGGTGTTTATGGTCGGCATGGAAGAGGGTGTATTCCCACACGCCAGAAGCCTTTTTGAGCCGAGTGAACTAGAAGAAGAGCGCCGGCTCTGCTATGTGGGTATGACTCGCGCCAAGCAGCAGCTGTATATGATCCATGCATCATCTAGAACACTGTATGGCAAAACCCAGCACAATGTTCCCTCAAGGTTTATATCAGACATTCCAGAAGAAATCATCGAACAGCCGCTTGGGTCTGGTGCTACAAGTGCAAGAGGGCAGGTTGCCCGAGAGAGCTTTGATACTGACTTCCCAGACGATGTTAGCAGTGTCAATGTCGCGACAGGTGACAAGGTCATTCACCCCACATTTGGTGTCGGTGTAGTGGAGAGAATAGACGATCTAGAGGCAGCTATAAGGTTTGAAAAATCAGGACTCAAAAATTTAAATCTTCAATATGCCCCTCTCAGGAAGTTTTAGGCTTATTTTTTAGCAAAATGAACAATTATATTGTTCATAAGAGGTTTGACAAAGACCCAGCAATGAAGCTAAAATAGATACAGATACAGAAACAAAAACAAAAGCCTTTTCCTATAAATAATCTATAAAGAGGCTTATTATTTTACCCAGAATTAAAACACCTTCCGGAACCCAACCTAGGGTTTATCGACCATTAGTTAGCAACAAAAAACACCGTCCTATAATGAGCCTATTGTCGGTCATGATGCTGTTTACATTCGTGATATTCTCGGCTGTATTTGGGCAATCACAAGTTTCAATTAATAATATTGCCCTTGCCGATGGCAAAGGGTTGGTAAGTATTTTTGCAGATGGGCAAAAGAAGACAATCGCCACCGATGCCAAGACAATTGGTGAGGCGTTAGAGCAAAATGGCATTAAGCTAGGCACTGGGGATGTGGTCGAACCTTCAGCAAAAACTGTAATAAACCAGCCGATATATAATGTAAATGTCTATAGAGCCTACCCGGCGATAATAGTTGATGGAAATAACACCACCACAACCCTTAGCGGCTATAGGAGCCCTAGACAGGTTGTGACATCAGCTGGCATCAAGCTCTACCCAGAGGATAGGATTTCGGTAGATCGCAGCGAGGACTTTTCATCTGGAGCAGCTATCGGGCAGAAGATGGTTATCGAGAGAGCGACCCCAGTAAAGCTCCTAATAGGTGGCAAAATGATTGAGTATAGAACCTGGCAAAAAACTGTAAAGGGGCTACTGGATGAAAAAGGTATTGAAATAAAACCTTCTGATCAGCTCGATGTTGATCTGTCAGAGTCTGTATACAAAAATATGAAAATTGTTCTTAGTAGGGTTACACAGGATGTGTTACAGATTACCGAAGCCGTAGAGCCAGAGATTCAGTATAAGGACGACCCCGAGCAGCCCAAGGCCTACCAGAAGGTAGAAAGCTCTGGCAAACCTGGAGAAAAGATCGTAAGCTATCTTATAAATCAAAAAGATGGAGTTGAGTTATCTAGGCAGGTTATTGACACTAAAGTCACAGTCCAGTTCGAGCCAAAAATAGTTATTAGGGGCAGTAAGCCTGAGCCTGCTGGAGATAACGCCGATCTATTATCCAAGCTTAGGCAATGCGAGGCAGGTGGAAACTACCAGCGCAACTCTGGAAATGGCTATTATGGCGCCTATCAATTCTCGGCTGCCACTTGGAATCGTTGGGATACTGGCTATGCCAGGGCCGATTTAGCCCCAGCATCTGTTCAAGACGAAACAGTTCTCAAGAACGCCAAAGCCAGCAAAGGGGGCTTCTGGAGCCAACATCCAGGTTGTTCTAGTAAGCTATCGCTACCCAAGTTCCCCTATTAAGTAATTATTAGCTAGGTCGCCCGGGCTAAAGCACTGCTAATATCAATTAAGACACTAGTATTATGAGGAATTTTAAACCATGAAAGCTAAAAAAAGTTTCGGCCAGAATTGGCTAAGAGACGAATATGTTTTAGATAAGATTGTAGACTCTGCAAACCTAAAATCTAGCGATTCAGTATTAGAAGTTGGCCCCGGCCTCGGAACCCTGACCCAAAAGCTGGTTAGTTCAGGGGTGGATATATGGGCCGTAGAAGCCGATCAAGACTTAATACCTGGGCTCAAAAAAAGATTCAAAAATGCTAAGAACTTGAAGATAATCCCAGAAGACATACTTAAGTTCGACATGGGCAAAATGCCCGAGGGGTATAAGGTGGTGGCAAATATACCATATTACCTTACATCAAATCTAATCAGGACTTTATTGGAAGCAAGTAATAAGCCGACCTTGATGGTTATGTTGGTTCAAAAGGAGGTAGCAGAGCGAATTTTGGCCAAGCCTGGGTCGATGTCTGTACTGGCATTTTCAGTTCTGTATTATGCTAGGCCGGAGTTTGTAATGGAGGTGGGGCGAGAGCTTTTTGATCCAATACCTAGAGTTGATTCCGCCATAATCAAAATAAGCTGCTTAAATCAACAGCTATTTGATGCTGATACGCAAAAACTATTCAGGCTGGTGAAATCAGGATTTGGGGAAAAACGCAAAATGCTTCGTAATAGTCTTTCAGGAGGGCTTGGCGTGGAGACAGCAGATATCGAGAGAATCCTTACAGAATCCAAGATCAGTCTAACCTCTAGGGCTCAGGAACTAAGTATGTCTGACTGGCACAACCTCTACCGCGCCTCGATTGCTAGTAATCTTATTTGATAGCTATCTTCATCTAAAAAAATAACCACTTATGCTAAAATAAAGCATATGAAATTACACTATATTAGATCTCGTAAATGGCGAGCGTGCTTGGCTGTTTTTTTTGGCCTAGGGCTGCTAGCCCTATC
Source organism: Patescibacteria group bacterium (assembly GCA_026397045.1). Classification (NCBI taxonomy): domain Bacteria; species Patescibacteria group bacterium. Next base: position 82,224 of record JAPLVO010000010.1, read on the forward strand.
GCTACCCAGGTTAAGTCTGGCATCCTCAGACTTCAGCTACAGCATTTCATCTAGGTATGATGTTCGAAGCGATTCCTCGACGGCAGTAGAGGAGTCTTACAGTGTGGTAAATAATACGCCTAATCGGTTCCTCCAAAGTATCCAGCTATCAGCCCCTGTGGACGACGCTACAGACCTAACGGTTGAGTACGAAGACGGCACCGCAATACCTTTTACCACCAACAAAAAAGTCTCATCTCAGTCTGGCTATAGCTATGACTATGTCGAAATAAATATTACCTTTCCAAGGAATAGTGTAGGTCAAAATTCGCGCTGGGGTTTTGTTGTTAGCTATAGCACGGCCAAGCTAGTAGAGACAAAAGGTAGTGCCCACACCGTTTCTATTCCTGCAGTACCGCAGGATGCCAGTGACAAATATTCGCTAGAGCTTTTGGTGCCAGAAAGCTTTGGGAGTATACACGCTACTGGCCAAGCACCAACTAGGCTAGAAAATCAAAATGGCCAGCAGCGCTATGTTTTTAAAGACAAAGAATCACTCAAAAAAACAACTCTCTTGGTTTTTGGTGACAGCACCATATACGAAGTTAATTTTAATTTTCCGCTAGATAACAAATCTAACTTTACCAGTACATTTACAGTGGCCCTGCCGCCAAATACATCTGGTCAAAAGGTTTTATTGCAAAAACTTGACCCTCAGCCAAAATCTACTCGGCTAGACGCTGATGGTAATATTTTGGCAGACTATGATGTGCCTGCTGGGTCGAAAATAGTCGTTCAAACTAGCGTAATCGGGGTGATTAGTTATATTGACTATGACTTATCTAAGAGCGGCACCTTAGCCGAAATACCAAAAGACTTGGTTACTAAATACACTAGCCCTCAGCAGTACTGGGATTCAACTAACCCTGAAATTGTAGCTAAAGCCAACGAGCTAACCAAGGGTAAAAATACCGTGGCCGAGCAAGTGCGGGCAATCAACGACTATGTAGTGAGTACACTTACCTATAATGATGAAAAAATAAAATACAATCTTCGCCAAGGCGGCCTCAAGGCCTTGCAAGAGCCAAGTAACGCTGTTTGTCTAGAATATTCAGATCTTACAATTAGTCTTTTGCGGGCCGCCAAAATTCCAGCTCGAATGCCTGTTGGCTACGGCTATTCTGGTAACTTAAAAAAGTCTAGCTCTGTGAGCGATTCACTGCACTCTTGGGTGCAGGCCTATGTGCCAAATATTGGCTGGATGAACCTAGATCCTACCTGGAACGAAAAGTTTAACAGCTTTGGCTCAAGCGACTTAGATCATATGGCATTTATACTCTGGGGCGAGAAAGACAATTCACCTGCTCCGATTATGCAAAACGGTCAAGATACCAACTACCAGTATGAAAACACCACAATATCTTATAAAGACGCTCCGCCAATAATCGCTCAAGACGGAAAGCTAGAGGCCAAAAAATGGCTCATCTTACCATTTTTGGCTATCACCAAGACTGATGTGCAGGCGCCCAGTGGAACTGCTGGTGATAGCTACTCAACTAGATCAAGACAAGGCTCGCAGATAGATACCGTAGAGCTAGGCTCACTTGCACCAAGACAAAAAGTATCAAAACTCAATCTAGTGTGGGGCGCCACCGCATTTGGTGGAGCAAGTATCGATTTTGCTCAAGCCGGCGCGAACTCAATAGTACTTGATAGCACCAAAATAAGAACTCAGCTTTGGCCAGCGATACTTATCGCTATACTGCTGGCTGGAATTGTCATCTATAAGGTGGTAAGATTTAGTCTCAGAAAGAGCAATCATCAAGTTAGC
>JAPLVO010000011.1 GCA_026397045.1 Patescibacteria group bacterium
CCCACGGTCACATCTAACGCTAGTTTTTCTGCTGGTAATAATATCGCCAATGAAATAATGGCCCCTATGAAAGATGGTAAAATACAGCTTTGGAGCTCGGCCCCAGTCGATACAGTAGTAGACCTGATAGGCTATTACGCCAGTAGCGATATATTAGTCACGGGCAGAAATTACATACTTCCTACTGCCGTAAGAGTGTATGACACCATCAGCCCTACTAAAATAGATTTAACTAGTTCTGCTACTTCTCCGCAAGCTGTAACGCTAGCAGGCAAAGGCGGCCTGCCGGCCACTGTCCAGGCTGCTATAGTTAATGTCACCGTTAACCCCGGCCCTAATGCTGGCTACATACGGATCTACCCTTCAGGTTCTGAAGCAATAGTATCAAATATTAATTTCATGGCGAATCAGACAGTGGCGAATCAAATAATTCTTCCTGTAGGCGCCGATGGTAAGGTAAATATCAAGGCCTTCGGCGCATCAGCAGCCACATCTCTGTCGTTTGATGTAGTTGGCTACACTCTTGCCAATTGACACCACCGCCAAATAGTTTTAATCTAATAAGTAACCATTACCAATATTAAAGGAGTAAATATGCCAGTAAAAAAACCCAAAACACGCACCTCTAAATCAACTTACCAGCCAGCCACAAAAACCAATCAACTCACAGTCGTTATAATATGTTCTTTATTCGTCGTAGTTGGCCTGTTCCTGGTCTATAAAAGCCTCGCGGCTGTTACCATGAACTAATACTTTCAGCACCGTTTACATATTTCTTTTAATCCATAGCCATAGTCGAAATAGCAAAATACATCTAGAAAAAATTGCTTGACAATAAACTTATGCTAATAGATAATAGGTACCAAGTATAATTAAAAAACAAAAATGCTTACAACAAAAAATAAACAAATACGAATACAATATTATAGTTCCGAATCCGATGTTAGAGTGTTGGCGATAAGTAAGCCATCCCTCTTAAGTATCATCCGTTCAGTACTAGTAAGCCGATAATTTGCTACAATAGTAGCATGGGTATATTTCAGCTTAAAAATCACTTTTCTCCTAGCGGTGATCAGCCTGCTGCTATTAGTTTGCTTTCGGCTGGGCTAAGAGGCCAGCCGAAAAGCCAGCAGACGCTTTTGGGCATCACTGGTAGTGGCAAGACTTTCACTATGGCAAATGTAATAGCTAATTATGGCAAGCCAACTCTGATACTTTGTCACAATAAGACTCTAGCCGCGCAGCTGTACGGTGAGTTCAAAGAATTTTTTCCAGATAATGCCGTACACTACTTTGTGAGCTACTTTGACTACTATCAGCCAGAGGCCTATATAGCCCGAAGTGATACCTATATAGAAAAAGATAGTGCTATCAATGAGGAGATAGATAGATTGCGCCATGCTGCAACATCGAGCTTACTTAGCCGAAAGGATGTAATTATAATAGCTTCAGTTAGCTGTATATATGGCATCGGTAGTATAGAGGATTACGCCGGGATGACCATTAAGCTAAGAGTTGGGGATATGCGCAAGCGAGATAAGCTACTCCGGCAGCTTAATGACATACAATATCAGCGCAATGATATCAGCTTTGAGAGAGGTACCTTTAGGGTCCGAGGTGATAGCTTGGATATATTCCCGGTGGCCGAGGACTGCGCCTACAAGATTGAATTCTTCGGTGATGATATCGATAGCATCAAGAGAATCGACTACCTAACAGGGGAGGTGGTTGCGCAGATTCAAGAGCTGGATGTATTTCCAGCAAAGCATTATGTAACTCCAAGAGATCAAGTTAATAGAGCGATAGAAAGAATCAAGTTGGAGGCTAAAGAGCGAATTAACTGGTTCAAAAGTAACGCAAAGCTTATTGAAGCCCAAAGGCTAGAGAGCAGGATAAACTACGATATCGAAATATTAGAGCAAACTGGCTATGTTAAGGGTATAGAGAACTATTCCCGGTATCTTACGAATCGTGAGCCTGGCGAGCAGCCAGCAACACTTATGGATTATTTCCCAGATGACTTCCTGATGATGATCGACGAAAGCCATATGTCTATACCGCAAGTCGGGGGTATGTATAGTGGGGACCGTGCGCGCAAGGAGAATCTCGTCGAACATGGGTTCCGTCTGCCGTCAGCTCTGGATAACAGACCACTTAATTTCTCTGAATTCGAGAGGCATATTAGCAAAGTAATATATGTCTCGGCTACACCAGGAGATTATGAACTATCCAAATCAGATTCTATAGCCGAACAGATTATCAGGCCTACGGGGCTGTTAGACCCAAAATTGGAGGTTAGGCCAAGCGAGCATCAGGTAGATGATTTAATAGCGGAGATACGAAAGCGAGTAGCTAAACACCAGCGCGTACTAGTGACTACTCTGACAAAACGCATGTCAGAGGACCTCACCGATTATCTTGTAGAGCTGGGCATAAAAGTCCAATACCTGCATTCTGGCGTAGACACTCTAGACCGAATCGACATATTAAGGGACCTCAGGGCTGGCGTATATGATGTACTAATTGGTATTAATTTGTTGCGCGAGGGGCTAGATTTACCCGAAGTTAGCCTGGTGGCAATCATTGACGCCGATAAGGAAGGGTTTTTGCGATCCGAGACATCGCTAATCCAGACGATCGGACGCGCCGCCAGGCACCAAGAAGGCACGGTAATTTTGTACGCCGACAACATGACTGGCAGTATGCAGCGTGCAATCGAAACTACCAAGAATCGTCGAAAGCTGCAGGAAGTATATAACAAACAAAACAATATTACTCCGACCTCAATCCAAAAGGCTATTGCAGAAAGTATGCGAGCCGAAACTGAGGCTGAAACAGTAGATGTCGAAGCGATTGATTTTTATAAGGTCCCCAAAGATGAATTGTTGTATTTAGAGAAACAGCTAACCGAGCAAATGGAGATGGCTGCCGCCAACTTACAGTTTGAAAAAGCCGCCGAACTACGCGACCAAATAGAAGAAATTACAGATGTGGTTAAAAGCAAGAAGATCAGCAAATGAGTGACCCAACATCACAATCAGAACCTAATAAATCAACTACTCCAGGTAACACTGAAACAGGCTCTCCAGACAATAAAGCCGAATTAAATGGGGCACTTAAAAATCTGGCTGAGACTGGTAATGAACAACACAAGCGTGACCAGGCATTTGAAAAGTATGCAGGTTATGGCCCGCAGTATCAGAAAGCTAATGCCGAAAGAGCAGCCAGCGCCAAGATAAAAGTCGATGAGTTTGGCCCAGTGACTATAATTGCTAGTATTAATGTCGACCCACAAACAGGCACAACAATCGACGGGCATGATTACAATCCAGAAGCACAGAGCCACAAAGATATCGAGCAGGCCTGGCAAAAATATTTACTAGAGACCCCAGAAGCAGAGAGATTTGTAGTATTTGAGGGTGATAGCGAAAGCTTTACTGATCGTGATACAGCCATCAGGCTCAGAACCGAAGCCGGGATGATGATGTTTTTTGCAGATGAGTTAGGGGTAGACAGAGTTAGTGGTGAGCCAACAGATCTGCTGGTAGCTGACGAATTAGAAAAGGCTGGTATAGCGCGAGAAGAAACTGCTCTACTATTTACATTACGATCTCTAGCAACTCACGAAAGTGATAAGCCGATAGGTGATATGAAATATGACTTCTATCCGCATCTGGAATCGGTGGGTTTTGAGGGGTTTCCTGTATATAGTGAAGAAGAAAAGAAGGTATTCGCTCAATTAGTAGACGGAGAGTTTACTGATCAAAGCCACGAGGCAGTAACTAAACGAGCAGAGATTAATCAAGAAATATTTGAAAAAGTCAGTCCATTTGTTGAGGCCTGGAACAAATCACTGAATGAATATGGACTACCACAACTAGTCGTTACAGAAAGCCAAGAAATAGTTTTTGAAGACCCGAAATCAAGAGGCGATGTTGCTAAAAGTGCTAATCCTGCAGCAGAAGGCATACACTCAAAGAGAATGGCAGCAACAACTGAAATTCGTGATAGACATATTCTGGACACTATTGCAGATGCAACAAGAGCAGGCAAAAAACCATTTGTGGTCTATGGAGGCTCACATGTTGTTTCTCTCGAGCCAGTCCTAGCAGAATACTATGGCAATGTTCAGTCAAGCTAACTCTTGAATAATATTGACTTCAAGCGTACAATTGATAGCTGATTTTACACTCTAAATAATTGCTAAGGTTAGGAGAACTGATGCACGACAAAATAATTGTTAAGGGTGCCCGCGAGCACAACCTAAAAAACATCGATGTCGAAATACCACGCGACAAGCTAGTAGTGATTACTGGACTCTCAGGAAGCGGCAAATCGTCTTTGGCTTTTGATACAATTTATGCCGAAGGCCAGCGACGATATGTAGAGAGTTTGAGCGCCTACGCCCGCCAGTTTTTAGGCCTCATGGAAAAGCCCGATGTAGATCAAATAGATGGTTTAAGCCCTGCCATATCTATTGACCAAAAATCTGCTAGTCGCAACCCACGCAGCACCGTCGCTACTGTAACTGAGATATACGACTACTTACGACTGCTATTTGCGAGAATAGGGGTTCCTCACAACCCAACGACAGGCGAGCTATTAACGAAGCAGACTCCACAGCAAATTGTAGATTTAATACTAGGTTACGACAAAGACACTAAGCTAGTACTGTTGGCTCCGATCGTAAAAGACAAAAAGGGAGAGCACCTACACCTGCTCAGTGAGATAAAAATAGCTGGGTACACCAGGGTTCGTCTCAATGGCAATATTATACCTATCGATGAGGTGCCAAAGTTGGATAAGAAAAAAAAGCACACCATAGAGGTTGTCACAGATCGATTAACCATCGATATGGATAATTCTCAGCGGCTGGTGGAATCTGTGGAATCCGCTTTGCGACTAGGCGATGGCGTGATAAGAGTGCTTAACTTTGATACTAGCGAAGAAAGACTGTATTCCGAGCACTATACTACCGCAGACTCAGAGTTCGCCCTACCAGAGATAGAGCCAAGACTTTTTAGTTTTAATTCTCCGCACGGAGCTTGCCCAGCCTGTACTGGCTTAGGTGTTTTATCGGTGGTAGATCCAGAGCTAATAATACCCAATAAGACCCTAAGTGTCTTAGAGGGTGCAATCAGGCCTTGGAGCCGAACAACTCAGCGCCTGAGCTGGTATACCAAGCTACTGCAGTCTGTGGCTAAGGCACATAAATTTAGCCTCGATAAGCCGGTAGGTAAGCTGACCCAGGACCAGCTTTATGTAATCCTATATGGTACTGGGGAACAAGAGATTGGCGTACCTGGGCCAGCAGGCAGGATCTACAAGACCAAGTTCGAAGGAATTATCCCCAATCTAGAGAGACGCTACAGGGAATCAGATAGCGACTTTGTCAAACGCGAGATAGAAAAATACATGACCAGCCAAGTTTGTGGCGTATGCGACGGCAAACGCCTGAAGCCCGAGGTATTGTCTGTCACGATAGGCGATAAATCAATCGCCGACATTTCTGCGATGACTGTGGAGGATGCCCTAGCATATTATCAGTCTATTGATCTTAACGATTTAGAACTAAAGATAGCTAGCCAGATTATCAAAGAAGTCCTGGCCAGATTAAAGTTCTTAAATGATGTAGGCTTAAGCTACCTTAGCCTAGATAGGAGTGCCAACACGCTGGCCGGAGGAGAAGCTCAGCGAATTCGCCTCGCCACCCAAATTGGCTCTAGCCTTATGGGGGTTTTGTATATTCTCGATGAACCGTCAATAGGCTTGCATCAGCGTGATAACGATCGATTGATTAAAACTTTAGTGAGGCTCAAAGAGCTTGGTAATACTGTGATAATAGTCGAGCATGACGAGGATACAATAAGAACGGCAGATTATGTTATAGATATCGGCCCAGCAGCCGGTGAACATGGTGGACAGGTGGTTGCAGCTGGCACCCCTGCAGAAGTGGCTAAAACCAAGGGCTCACTTACGGGAGAATACCTCTCAGGGAAAAAATCCATAGCAGTCCCCAGCAAGCGGCGGAAGCCAACTGGTAAGACTATTAGAATAGTTGGTGCTAGCGAACACAATCTAAAAGATGTTGATGTTGAAATCCCACTAGGAATTATGACGGTAGTAACAGGAGTGTCGGGATCGGGCAAAAGTTCACTCATCAATGATATTCTAGCTCGAAAGCTAAGCCAAGAGTATCATCGCAGCCAGCAACCAGCGGGTAAGTGCAAGGCTATCGAAGGCACAGAAAACCTAGACAAAGTTATAGATATAGACCAAAGCCCAATTGGCCGCACCCCCAGAAGCAATACGGCAACCTACACCAATGCCTTCAACGATATTAGGGAGTTATTCGCCATGACCCCAGAGGCCAAAATAAGAGGCTATTCTGCTGGCAGATTTAGCTTTAATGTTAAGGGTGGGCGCTGCGAGAACTGCAAGGGTGATGGAATAATTAAAATAGAAATGCACTTCCTGCCCGATGTGTATGTGACTTGTGATGTCTGTAATGGTAAGCGCTATAACCGCGAGGCTTTGGAAATAGTATTTAAGGGCAAAAACATTGCCGATGTTCTAGCCATGACTGTAGAGGAGGCCAGTGAATTTTTCATAAGCATACCTTCAGTCTGCAGGAAGATGGAGACATTGAAAAGTGTAGGGCTAGGCTATATAAAGCTAGGCCAATCGGCCACAACTCTTTCTGGGGGGGAAGCTCAGAGAATAAAACTAGCATCAGAACTTAGCCGCAGGGCGACTGGCCGTACTTTGTATATTCTCGATGAGCCAACTACTGGCCTACATTTTGAGGATGTCAAAAAGCTACTAGAAGTCTTAAATGCGCTGGTTTCAATGGGCAATAGCGTACTTATAATCGAGCACAATCTTGATGTTATTAAGTCCGCGGATTGGGTTATAGATTTGGGCCCAGAAGGTGGCAGCAAAGGCGGCACTATTATGGGTAGTGGAACACCAGAGGCTATTTCGAAGATACCGAAATCTTATACAGGAAAGTATCTAAAGCGGCTGCTCAAATAGAGCTAGCCTTAATATTGCGTTAACTACCCAAAAGCCTTATGATTATGTTGTTACATAATATAAAGGCAAAGTAATTATTTATCATACGAGTCCATCAGCTTGCTTATATAAGAAAATAAGGTATTTTTTCGCAGTAACCCTTCTCTTAGGGCTACTTTTAGTAATCCAGCTCGCAATGGCACCAAAGGCAAAGGCCACCACATATAGTGTTACGACTCTATCGGGCCCTGGTATATGCGATGTGGTCAGCGCAATTACAGCCATAAACAATGCAGCCGCATACAATGGATGTGCGGCGCCAACTAGCTCAAATACCATTAGTATGTCGGCTGGAACCTACAGCCTTATTGCCGACTTGCCAGCTATAACTACCGATGGGGACTTATCGATAGTAGGAGCCGGACCATCTCTAACCATAGTAGATGGTGGGGGACTTTATTCGGGTGTTGATATCAACCCGCCATCAGGCAATAACAATTATTTACTCAGCAATCTCACCTTGCAGAATTTTATTGCTGGCTCCACAAGCTATCCTATAATTGGCTATGATGGCAATTTTACACTTGACAATGTCATAGCTAGAAACAATACCTGTCAGGCCGGATCGGGTGCTCCCGTTTGTGTGCTATTGGGGAGCTCTTCGGGCAATGACTCCAGCATAGTGATAAGCAATAGTGCTTTCTATAATAATACGGCCTTTATTATAATTGGCTTAGGCAACGGAATTAACGAGGAATCTCCTGGTGGTTCGGTTTCAGCCAATATTTTCAATAATACATTCTCCACTAATAATGGTGTAGTGATCGGTGTTGCTAATAGAGTAGACGGCGAGACTGTAGTAGTAAACCTCACTAACAATACTATTGCTAATAATTCAGTTTCAGATTTTCCTAATGCCGGCCCAATAGTTATTAATTTCAGTGGGGGTAGTTTCGATACTTATAGTTCTGTTGTGAATATTAAGAGCAATATATTTTACTCCAATACAAACAGTTCTTCATCGCTAAACTGCCTAACCCCAGCACTAATTGGCGCCAACGGTTCTCTTGTTTCCCAGGGCGGCAATATATCTAGCGACGCAACTTGTAATAGCTACTTTACTGCACCTAATGACTTAGTTAGTACGGACCCCTTGATAAACAGTTTGTATTTGGATAATGGTACTTATGTACGGCCACTAGCTAGTAACTCTCCAGCAATTGGTAATGCAATTGCCTCTGGAGCACCATCCGTAGACCAAAGAGGAGTATCTAGGCCCCAAAATAGTACATATGATAGTGGAGCATATGAGTACCAGATATTCACCCCTACCCCTACCCCCACTCCTACCCCAACTCCAAAACCCAGTTCTGCTAAGCTTGCCAACACGGGCTTAGATGTTAGAGCAATATTAATTTTAGCCTCACTTTTTGTAGCCTTAGGTATTTTAGGCACTTATTACTCCGTGCATCATCGATCCAAGGACAAACTTAAAAAACAAATTAATAGCCTTAGATAAGGCCAAGGCTGTATAATAAATTTAAGGTAATAAAAATAGTTAAGCACACAGCTTGCTAGAAAAAGTCAGGGAAAAAGTATCAAAAAATTAATCTTAACTATACTATTTTCAGCAAGTATCTTTATGCTGGTATTTTATATTGGCCGCAGCTCATTTGGTATCGGCCCGCCAGCCGCCAAAGCCGCAGATAGCGACATCACCAACGGTATTACGGTAGACTCCACCCTAGATACTCCAGACGCCACTATTGGTAACGGTATATGCGACGACGGTGCCGGCCACTGCACTTTGAGGGCAGCCATTCAAGAAGCCAACAGCGCGCCAGATGCTAGCAGTATAGCTTTTGCTATCGCTGGCAGTGGCGTGAAGACATTTTTGCCAGCCACTCCACTGCCGGGTATTATTGAGCCACTTACAATAGATGGCTATACCCAGACGGGGGCTAGCCCAAACACGGCCGTATCGCCCCGGCCATTTAATGGCACCTTACTAATCGTGATAGACGGCTCTACTTCAACGACGCCAAACTCAAACGGCATAACTATTAATGCTAGTAATGTGGTGGTGCGGGGTCTTGTGGTGCACAGTTTTAGTTTTGATGGCTTTAATGTAAACGGCAATAGCAATATCATAGCGGGCAGCTACATTGGCACAGACCAAACCGGCCTGCTTGACAAGGGCAATACCGAAAGAGGTGTGGGCAACGGCCCAGGCACTAGCAGCAATCTAGTGATAGGTGGCCTAGACCCAGAAGATAGAAACATCATCTCTGGTAATGACGGCCCTGGCATAAGCCCAAATGCCGGGAGTACCGGCTGGAAAGTGCTAGGTAACTATGTAGGTCTAGGTAGTGATGGCCTCACTTCTGTTGCCAATAGCACCTACGGTGGCCCTGGTGGCTTGTCTATAGATAACGACGACGACCACTGGGTGGGCGGTGATCAGCCTGGCTCAACCAATGTTATTTCTGGTAATAATTCTTTTGGGATATTTCCTGACAACACCAAAAATCTCACGATTCAAGGCAATATTATTGGCCCAGACTGGAAAGGCGATCCGCTGGTAACTAATCCTCAGCTGGGCGGAATTGGCTTGCCACCTCTTACTGGGCCTATCAGCACAGTTCTAATAGGCGGAACCAGCCCATCTCAGGGTAATCTAATTGCCTATAATAAGGGCACCGCCGTAGCTATTCTCTCGGCTACAAATGCAGGTCTGCCACTTTACAATTCTAGTGATGTGGCGGTGCTTGGCAACAGTATTTATGGCAATGTGGCTGAAGGTAGCTTTCCGCTCAGCAAGTCGGCCCTTGGCATAGATCTGGCTAACATGAATTTGCCAGAATACACAATTACGGGCCTTGGCCCTACGCTCAATGATGCTAGTGACAGTGATGCTGGCCCTAACTACTATATGAATTTCCCGGTAATATCTAGCGCTGTACAAAACTCAACCCAGCTTGCAGTAGGCTTCAGCCTAGACGCCGCAAACAGCACGGTGGGTGGGCAGTATAGGGTGGAGTTTTTTGTAAATGACAGCCCAGATGTAACGGGCTACGGCGAAGGCCAAAAGTACCTAGGCTACATAAATACCACTAACGGCAGTGGCAAACAGGCCAATCTAGTACTCGATGCCGGCACAAATTTGTCTGGCAAAGCGCTATCTGCCACAACCACAGCACTTAGCAATTCCACAGCAAGTGGCTTTGGCTCAACTAGCGAATTCGCTAAAAACATATCTGTTAATGTAATAGCCACCCCCAGGAGCAGTACTTTAGCTAAAACCTCAAATGACACGATTATGGTTGTATCTTTGCTTGTCTATGTACTTTTATTTGAAGTACTTGTGGTATTTAGATTGGCGCAATTATATGGAGGTTTTGGTAATTTACTTAAGTTGGCAAAGCAGCGAGCTAGCTCAAAAATTAAGCGCTCTTAACTTATTTATGTATAATAATGTAATGAACAGCAGAATACTACCTCTCAATAATCAAGCAGTCAGCGAGACAGGCCAGTGTGTTATTTATGTGATGAGTCGAGATCAAAGAGTTCAAGATAATCACGCCCTTTTGCGCGCCAAGCAAATCGCCACAGAAAACAAGCTGCCATTGGTGGTGGTATTTAATCTATTGTCAAAATCTGGTGATAGATCCCAAGAACACTACCAGTTTATGCTGGCAGGCCTTAGGCAAGTCGAGCTAGAGCTTGGTAAGTTAAACATTGAGTTTGTTTTGTTTTTTGAAGACCACGCCAGCCAGCTTTTAGAAAAGCTAAACGAATTAAAGCCGGCCGCACTAGTTTTTGACTTTAGCCCTCTTAATGGACCTAAGCAAATCAAAGATTACATTGCAAAAAATGCTACTTGTAGCGTTGAGGTGGTGGATACTCATAATATTATTCCTACTTGGGTGGCATCAGAGCACGAAGAATTCGCCGCCCATACTTTTCGCCGCAAAGTACACTTGCATCTCATAAGCTGGCTAGAGGAACCAGCAAAACTTCAAAAGCACAGCTTTAAGCTAAAATCAGCCCTAACTCCTAATTGGTCTCTTGCAGACAAGATTGCCCAAAAAATTAAGCCAAATGGCACTCATATTGGCCAGATATCCGGCTCAGCTGCTGGCCTAGA
>JAPLVO010000012.1 GCA_026397045.1 Patescibacteria group bacterium
GTAAAGGTGCTTGTCTATTAGTTCTAGCTTGCCAGCTGAAACAACTTTATTAGATTGCTTGGCTTCAATTACAGAAAATATTTTATTGTCGTAGCTAAAGAAACTCTTAGGCCAACCTTGGTAAGCACGAATCTCGCGCTCTATCTGCTCGGCAGGTTTAGTATAGTCTATTTGCCCATCTTGCTTGGTAGTTTTATGGGTTAGAGTTATGGAGTCGACATCCTGCTCTAGTAGCTCTAGCCCACCTTCTAGGAATAGTTTAATTGTTTCCGGCAAGAGAGCATCATTTAGCTTAGATAGCTCTAGGCGCAGCTCTATTGCGTTACTAGTGCCAATCTCTATTTGGCCCCAACTCAGAATCGGCCCATCGTCTAATCCTGGGGTGATTTTGATTATAGTAACACCCGTGCGCTTATCGCCGCTTAGTATGCTTGCCCTAATAGGGTTAGAGCCTCTGTGCCTCGGTAGAAGGCTGAAGTGGCTATTTAGTATGCCCTTTGGGAACATATCAATTGCCTCAGAAGGGATAACCATACCGAAATCTAGCACTAGTCCTATTTTGCTTTTGAAATCTGAGGCTTTTAGCTTGTCTATAAGATCTGATTTGCTGGCGGGGTTAATGACCACAATAGCGTTTTCCTCAGCCCATTGCTGAACTGCATTCTTGAATAGCCTGCCAGATGAATTAAGGGCTGGGGGCTTGGTAACGACCAATTCAATAGGATAGTAAGAATCGACTGCCCGGAGTGCTTCCAAGCTAGTCTGGCCAGTGCCAAAAAAGACAATCGACGGTCTTGGGCTAATTGCTTTTTTTGATATCATCTTTTTTGGCTTGAGCCACTGGCATTAAGGACCCGTTTTTGTCGATACTAAATAACTGCGAGGAGTCTTTGATGTGGTCTAGAAATATGACGCCGTTCATATGGTCTATTTCGTGTTGCAAAACTCTGGCGGCAAAACCCTCGACGCTAAGTCGAATTGGCGCTCCGTTAGCGTCTTGGGCTTTTATTTTGACCTTCAGAGGCCGCTTGACCCGTCCGTAAATACCCGGCACACTCAGGCAGCCTTCGATATCACTTATCATTTCGGCACTAACTTTTACTATTTCGGGGTTCACTAAAGTCGTAAACTCTTTATTTTTAGGGTCATCAAAGTCGTTACGGACAACTGTTAGCTTGAGGGGTTCGCCCACCTGGATGGCCGCCAAGGCCGCACCAAATTCGCTGTCGTGGTCCCAATCTATGGTGGTGGCGATCATATCGCTAGCCAGCTTACGAATAGAGTCGTCGACATAGCCAATTCTTTTTGATTTGGTGCGAAGTATTTTATTGGGTATGGTGACGATTTTTTTTATCATGATATTCCGAATGGGTCGAGGTTGATAGCCCAGTATGGCTCTAGCTGTGAGGCGATATCAACAAGTATTTTACGGTTGCGGCTTTTTATTATCAAGCTCCAGAGGTGCTTCTTGCCGCGAATTGAGGGGTGCGATCTGACTGGCCCCAGAATAGCTATCGATTGCTTGCCTCGAAGCTTCGCAATTAGGGCTTGGGCTTTTTGCCGGCCGAGCTCGGGACTTACAAAACCACACTCTAATTTTAACAGATACGAGTAGGGTGGGTAAGAGTATTTTTTGCGTAGAGCCAGCTCGGATTGGTAGAAGCTTTCATAGTCGTTACTGATGATTAGCTCAAAAAATTTGTTGTCGGGGTTTTTGGTCTGGATAATTACCTCGCCGCGATCTTTGCGTCGTCCGGCTCGTCCGGCCGTCTGGCTCAAAAGCTGAAAAGCTCGTTCCAGGCTGTTGTAGTCGATATTGGCTAAATCGTAGTCGGCGTCTATCATACCAACCAAATGTAGATTCTCGAGGTCCAGACCTCGGCCAATAATCTGTGTACCAATTATGATATCGACCTCATTATTGTTGATACTATCTAAAATTTTTGTAAATTCTTTTGGTTCGGCGCTGTCTCGGTCGATCCGTACAATTTTGGCTCCAGCAAATAGTTCTGCTGCTTTTTCGGCGACTGCCTTTGTACCAATACCAACCCCGCGCAAGTTGCTGCCCTTACAGCTCGGACATTTTGCGGGGGGAGCTTGTTTAAACCCACAGACATGACAAACCAAACGCATGCTGTCGGCGTGGAAGTGCAAATTGACCCCGCAGTGTGGGCACTCAAAGCCCTGGCCGCAGTCGTTACAAACAAATATCGGCGCCGTTCCGCGGCGGTTGAGGTAAAGCATCACGAGCTTGCGGTTGGACAAGGTCTCTTTTATAGCGGTAGTTAGCTGGCTTGTGAATATCTCAGATTTTTTGTCTTTTTTGATTATTTTAATATCTGGGTGCGACGAAGCAATGGCTCGTTGCTTTAGACTCAGCCGTTGAAGTTTGCCAGCATCGGCCAAAAAGCGCGTTGAAATTGAAGGCGTGGCGCTACCGAGTACGAGCTTGGCACCCGTCAGGCTAGCGAGTTTGCCAGCCACCATCTCGGCATGGTAGCGCGGCGAGGAATCTTGTTTGTAGCTCTGCTCGTGGCACTCATCTATTACGATGAGTCCTAGGCGGTGCACTGGGCTAAATAGGGCTGATCTTGGGCCCAACACCACCAAGCCAGACTCTTTAGACCTCGCACTACAATCTACCCAGAAAGACCGTCTCTCGGCCGGAGTCATGCTGGAGTGAGTGATGATTAGCTTTGAGCCAAAATGCTTTCGTGCCCGCTCAATCATTTGCTTAGTCAAAAATATTTCAGGCATGAGCATTATAGATGACCTGCCGCTGGCTAGTTGCCGGCTGATTAAGTGGAAGTATATCTCTGTCTTGCCAGAGCCCATAGCCCCTTCCAGTAAAGAAGCCTGAGTGGACTGGGTGATATCGTTAAAGGTACTTTTCTGTGGGCTAGAAAGCTGTACAATCGGCTCAGTATTATATTCAATCTTTTTGAAGGCCTTGCGAGGCCTAGTAGTTGAGTTACGAGGTATCAGCATTTGCCAGACTGTAGACGATGGAGCTACATAGTAATCTATTATCCAGTCGCCCAACTTCAGCAAATGTTCGGGTAGCGGATCGATCGGTAGTACATCGGCTATCGGCTGCACCTTAATAGGCGGCTTAGGGGCAGGAGTATTCAGAGCCCGAATGATGCCAAGCGAACTTTTACGGCCAAACTTAACCATCACAATGTTTCCAACCACTAATCCTGATGAGCTATCTGCGAGGTAGCTAAATCTGCGGTTGTCATTACCCCCGTAACCAACTACATTTACTTCTACATACATGCCTTTATTGTACATCAGATAAAAATTATTACCCTAGGAGGGGCAATATGGTTTATAATAACTACATGAAGCTAAGAACAAAGTTATATCTAATCCTTGCGCTGTTGGTAGTGTTAGTACTAATCGCATTGCCCCGCGAGGACAAATTACTTTCTGCGCTAGGAATAAAGGGCACCTCGCCAAAAATACGGCTCGGCCTAGACCTCCAGGGTGGTGCGAGCCTGACATATCAGGCCGATCTATCCAAGATCTCAAGCCAAGATAAGGCCAAGGCGATTGAAGGAGTCATAAATGTTATCAATAAGCGCGTCAACCCTAGCGGAACCTCCGAAGTTGTGGTCCAGACCTCTGGATCGGATCGGGTATCTGTCCAGCTTCCAGGCGTAAAGGATATAAATCAGGCTATTGGTATTATTGGCAAGACTGCCCAGTTGTCGTTTTTGTCAGTAGGCCCAGATAATATCCCACAAGTCACAGATATTAGCGGCAACGACCTGGATAGCGCCAACGCCGATATAGACACCCAAACAGGTCAGCCTATTGTTTCATTCCAAATTAAAAACGAGGCTATCCAGAGATTCGCAGATGTTACTAAGAAGATAAATCAGGAAGGCGGAAGACTACTTATAGTACTTGACGACCAACCACTATTTAATGGCACCGTGTCTAGCCCGATCACCGATGGGAAAGGCCAAATGCAAGGCTTTGAGGATTTGAAGGATGCCCAGAGCAAGGCCCTGCTCTTGAATGCCGGCGCCCTACCAGTCCCGATCGAGTTAGTAGAGCAACGCGCAGTAGGCGCTTCACTAGGTGCGGAATCTATCCAAAGAAGTCTTTTTGCAGGTGCCATTGGGCTGGTAGCTGTCCTAATATTCATGATTTCATATTATCGTCTGGCTGGTTTAGTGGCCAGTGGAGCCCTATTAATTTACACGCTAATTACCTTCGACATATTTAAGTTGTCCAGTCTGAGCCAAGCTCCGATAGTGCTAACTTTAGCCGGCATAGCTGGGTTTATATTGAGCATTGGAATGGCTGTAGACGCTAATATACTAATATTTGAGAGGATGAAAGAAGAGATAAGAGGCGGTAGTAGTGTAGCGGCGGGAATGGATGTGGGCTTCAAACGGGCCTGGAGCAGCATAAGAGATTCCAATGTATCAACCCTAATCACTTGCACGATTTTGTACATATCTGGAATCCCAATCATCAAGGGTTTTGCCGTCACGCTTGCTATCGGAGTAATTGTGAGTATGTTTACAGCCATAACTATTTCAAAAACATTTATGGAGGCTGTCGTAAGGACAAAAATCGGCTCCAAACCAAGCTCTTATAGAATTAAGGAGGGTAATAAAGAATGAACATAATAGGAAGAAGAAGGCTTTGGTTTGTGATATCGTTTTTATTAGTACTGCCGGGGCTAATAGCATTAGTATTGTGGGGCCTAAAGCCAGGCATCGATTTTACGGGCGGGCAAGAAATGGAAGTAGCCGGAACATCTGACCAGCCGCTACTTCGCGAGTTAGTTGGCAAGGCTGGCGTTAAGGATATCACAGTTACCACAAGTGGTAGTGATAGGTTGCTTGTAAGATATAGCGATAAGGAGGCGGGTGAGTCGGAGCTAGTCCATCAAAATGTCAAAACCATTCTCGCCCAAAGCGGTATCACCGAAACATCCTTTAGTTCGGTTGGGCCATCTGTGAGTAAGGACATCACCAGAAATGCATTATTCGGAGTAGCCCTTGCCTCGTTAGCGATACTACTCTATATCGCGTTTGCTTTTCGCAATACGCCGCCCCCAGTCAGCCCCTGGAGCTTTGGGGCTACTGCTATTGCCGCTTTGATGCATGACGCCTTATTTGTACTCGGGGCATTCGCCATACTTGGCCATTTTTTCGGCGTTCAGGTAGATGCCCTATTTGTCACAGCCATTTTGACAGTCATTGGCTTCTCTGTACACGATACCATCGTAGTATATGACAGAATCAGAGAAAACCTTCGACGGCTTAATAAGCCCTTCGACGAGGTGGTAAATATATCTATTAATGAGACACTGGCTAGATCTCTTAACACTTCTATTACAGTTATTATTGTTCTATTGGCCTTTTTCATGTTTGGCGGAGAGTCAATAAGATACTTTATATTGGCTCTTTTGATCGGTATCATATCGGGCACTTACTCTTCGATATTCAACGCATCTCCGTTACTGGTTGTATATAATAATTGGAAGATCAAAAGATCAACTCCCAAGCCAGCGCCTAAGACTCGAAAGTGATTAGTTCTGGATAATAGTTAGTAGGATTATTACCATAGCTACAAATATCAATATCCCTACTATTATCCATGTCCACACGCTTGGGTCTTTCTGGGTGGCAACGGTAGCTTCAAGATTATCCCTCTGGGATAAATCTGATCTATCGGAGCCCTCTCTAGTATTTTCAATACCATTATTGATAGTAGTTGTCTGATCTGTGACGCCAATATGGTTGTTATTAAGTGATGGGCTGACAACAGATCCACTGTCTATCAGGGTTTGATGCGGTGGTGCTAGCTCCGGTACCACTAATCTCTTCAGCATTGATTTAACTTTGTTGTTACTATAAGTTTGCTTGGTTTCGCTGGATAGCTTGGCCAGCTGACTAGGCATTACATTCATGTCTGCGGAGCTAGTATCGGCAGCCTCCACTCTAGCCAGAGAGCTACCAAGCATGGCAGAATCAGTAGCCGAATAGAACCTCTGGACATTACCGCATTCGGGACAGAGATAACCCACTAGGCTGGGCGTTGTAATTGAGTTGCATTCAGTGCAGTATCTGTTCATATATTTGTTTTATTACCTTTAAACCAATTTTAGCACATAAATCATAAGCATAATAGCTGTTGTTATTTTTACTTTTGTTAGTTATAATATAAAACAATAACTAAAATCAAATGCTACAGTATTTTATTACATCCAAAACTCGCCGCAAGATAATTACTTTGTTTAGTAAGTATCCTGATTATCGGGTACATATTAGGGGCCTAGCAAAGATTACCAGGGAGGATCCTGGCAATGTCAGTAGGGAACTGGTCAAATTAGAAAAGATTGGCTATGTTAAGTCTTTTAAAGAATCAAACACCAAGGTTTATGGTGTTAATCAAAATTTTATATTGTTTAAGGAACTCCAGGGGATGGTCTTAAAAACCTCCAATAAGAGGGCCTAATGATAAGTTAATATAAAAATAAAAGGAGATATCATGAAACAAATACAAAAATTTTTAAGCACTGTTCGCAATTTTAACTTTATCGCTAATAAGCGATCTAAATTAGATTCAACGAGTAGTTACTTGGCCTCAAAGAGGGGTGGCTATATGGAGCCTATCCCTGTTGGGTTTAAGTCTAGAACCAGCTCAGACTTCTTCTTGCAGAGATAATTATGCTTAGCAATTAGCTAAAATTAGTTATAGACTATAACTATGTCTAAAATAATATGGAATCAATCTCAGGCAATTAGCCCTACTTCATCTCAATCTGTCGCTATGGAGCTCCTATCTAAACGGGGGCTTAACTCCCATCAAATAAAGAAATTTTCACATCCAGATTATGCTAAAGACCTAGAAGACCCCTTTTCCTTGCCTGATATGAGCAAGGCTGTCTCCAGGCTGGCGAAGGCCATCGCTAATAATCAAAAAATCGCTATATACGGCGATTATGATATCGATGGCTTAAGTTCCTGCGCCATGCTAGGGGATGCCTTAACCCAAATGGGCTCTAAGCCGGAACTATATATCCCCGACAGATTTGAGGAGGGGTACGGGCTAAATAGTGGTGCCCTCGAAAAACTGAAAGCTAAAGGGATGGACTTAGTTGTAACCGTCGATTGTGGTACAACTGCGCACCAGCAGGTAAGCCTCGCCAAGAAGATCGGTCTAGATATTATTATCACCGACCATCATGAGCCAGACAATGGGGCTCCGAAAGACGCAATAGCCTGCGTTAACCCTAAGCTATTAAAGGATAGTCCACTCAAGGATTTGGCTGGTGTTGGCGTGGCATTCTATTTGGTGCGTGGACTACAGATAAAACACCCCAGCCTACTACCTAGTGGGAATGAAAAGTGGCTATTAGATCTAGTTGCACTGGGTACAATCTGCGATGTAGTTCCTCTTATCGGAGACAATAGGGTACTGGCTAAGTATGGCTTGAAGGTACTGAGGCTCTCAAAGCGAGTTGGTCTACATGCTCTAGCCGAATCCAGTGGTATGGAATTAAGCCGTGCTCACGAGGCGGACCTGGGCTTCAAGATGGGCCCACGCTTGAATGCTGCAGGCAGATTGGCGCATGCGAAGAAGGCTCTAGTATTACTAACCACCGATGACCCCGTGAAGGCTACTAAGTATGCCAATGAATTATCCGAACTTAACCGAAAAAGACAGGAAACTACCAAAAATATCTATTTTGAGGCCAACGAACAGGCTAAGAAGTACAAAAGAGACCCCATATTAGTACTATCAAGCCCAGACTGGTCTCATGGGGTGGTCGGTATTGTGGCTAGTAAAATAGCCGAGAAATGGCACAAGCCTACTATTATATTGCAGGAAATGGCAGATATATCCAAGGGCTCGGCCCGTAGCTATAACAGCTTTAGTATTGTAGACGCCATAAGATCATGTGAGGAAATTTTATTAAGTTTCGGCGGCCACAGTTTTGCTGCAGGCCTAAAACTCAGCACCGAACGAATAGAAGAACTTCGATATCGCATCGGCCGCTATGCAGTATCAAATATGGATGCAGAGAATAATTTCAAAACATTGAATATCGGCCTAAATCTTGTGGGTTCCCAAGCTTCGTTGGGCCTTTATGATTCAATAGTCGAGCTAGCCCCATTCGGTAGTGCTAATAAGAAGCCGTACTGTCACGCTAAATATGTAGTTGATCAAGTTAGGCTAGTAGGAAGCGACGCATCCCATTTACGGCTTTTATTGCGTGATGATGAAGGTAATGTACACACTGCAATTGGGTTTAGTATGGCCAGAAATTTCTCATGGTTGGAGTCGGGCCAAACAATTGAGATCGTTTTTGAGCTATCGGAAAATATTTGGCAAAATAGACGCAGCCATCAGCTAGAGATATTAGACATGCGAATTATTGAACAGTAAGATTGTTCATTTAATCTATAAATGTACTTAATATTATCTTGGTAAAGGAGTTGTAATGAGGATTAGTAGGCAATTAAGCTATTATTGATAACAGGCAATATTTGTATGATTTTTCGTAAGGCAGGGAGCTTAATAGAATTAATTAGTTCGTTTAAGTTGTTAAGGGGTCCGCTAAATTGCTCTATTAGCTGTAAATAGATACAATATATATATTATGTCAAAACCTAAATTACAAAAACCTCGCGGCATGCAGGACTTGCTGCCTTTGGATCAAAAGTCCCTGAGCCATATAAGCCTCCTATTCTTGAATCAACCGAACTCTTCAATCGTGCCGTAGGCGAACAAACTGAAGTAGTGTCCAAAGAAATGTATACTCTCCAGGACAAGTCCAATAATAGTTTAACTCTTAAGCCTGAGAGCACTGCAGGAGTGGTTAGGGCCTATATTGAAAATGGTATGGCTAGCTTACCTAAGCCAGTTAACCTATATTACATTGAGCCTCATTTTAGGTACGAAAGACCTCAATCTGGCAGGTATAGGCAGCATCACCAAATGGGGCTTGAGATATTTGGTGATCCTTACCCGTCTTGCGATGTACATGCAATCTGCCTGGGCTCTAGAGTTCTCGGAAATCTTGGGATAAAGCATACAGTAGCCATAAACAGCATTGGTTCTGCAGAGGACAGGAATAGGTATCTGGAGGTTCTTAGAAAATACTTCGAGCCCTATAAATCTGATCTACCAGAAATAAATTTGTCCCAGCTAGAGCACAACCCTCTGCGAATACTGGACACTAAAGACGAAAAGGTTAAGCGTATAGTCGAGGACGCACCACACATACTAGATTACCTCGACAAGGATTCGTCCTCGCGATTTCATAATATTCTAGAAATGCTGGAGGGCTGCGGGGTAGGTTATGAACTCAATACTAGATTAGTCAGAGGCTTGGATTATTACAACGACACTGTGTTTGAATATATTTCCGCGCGCGATGAAGCTCGGGATAGTTTGGGCGGTGGCGGAAGATACGATGGGCTGGTATCCGAGATGGGTGGGGTAGCTACCCCGGCCTTGGGATTTGGTATAGGTATGGAAAGAATCAAGATGGAGCTAGATGCTATAAAATACATCCCTAAGGAAGAAAAGCTTGAGGTTTTTGTTGTGGCAATAGGCAAGGAAGCCTCCGGCTATGCTGAAATAATTCGCGAAAAGCTACTAGACGCTGGCATAAGGGTAGATGCAAACTTCACAAAAAAGTCTATCAGCGACCAGCTAGCAATCGCCGCAAGCAAAGAGGCTATTTATGCGGTGATCGTGGGCGCTAGAGAGGCCCAGCAGAAGGAGGCCATAATAAAAGATATGCACTCAGGTAATCAACACACTGAAGGTCAAGACAGCATAGTATCTAGCCTCTTAAAAGCTCTTAAGGGTTGAATTATTCAGCCTTTTCAGTTAAAATAATACAGATTTTATATACAATAATCAAAGAAGGAGCATAATTTGCTACAGGTAACTAGAAAAGACGATGAATCGGTAGAAAATTTGATCAGGAGGTTTAACAAGAAGGTTATACAGTCTGGCATCTTGACTACTGCGCGTCAAAAAAAGCACTTCCTTAAACCAATATCTAAGACCGAAGCAAGATCAGTAGCTATACGCAAAAGGTTTCGCAAGGAACAAAAGCTTCGCGAACTGATTAAGGCTAGATAGTATGGATCTAATAGACCAGCTGGAATCTGATTTGGCTGAGGCTATGAAACTGCGCGATCAAGTTAAGACCACTACTCTTCGGTTGTTAAAAAGTGCAATGAAGAATTATCAAATTGAACTTGGGCACGACTTGACTATGCCTGAAGCTTTAGCGGTCCTACAAAAGGAAGCTAAAAAGCATCAAGAATCGATTAACCAATATCAACTGGCTAATCGAACTGACCTAGTATTAGAGGAGAAAGCCGAGCTGGATATAATAGATAATTATTTACCAGAGCAGCTCCCCAGGGCAGAAGTAGAAAAACTAGTTACAGCTGCAATTACGGAATTAAATGCTCAGTCGTTAGCCGACATGGGTAAGGTTATTGCTCTGGTCCGACAAAAGGCCGAGGGCCAGGCCGATGGTAGCATAATAGCTGAAATAGCCAAGCAAAACCTAAGCTAACTATTAATATATGAAGATATCATTTAGCCTGGAGGGTAAAAGCCCTCTTAAGCAAGCTCAAATAGAGTCTATCGAGAGAGCTATCTCTGCCTCTATGGGCGGGCCAGGCGAATATTTTATCGGCTTGTCATTCGTTAGCCAGGAGGTTATCCAAAAGATGAACAATAGTTATGCAGGGAATAATTACCCCACAGATGTTCTTAGCTTCGACTACTCTGATTCCGTCAAAGGTGGGGCAATAGGAGATATAGCTGTCTGTACACAGCTAGCCAAGGCCCAAGCAAAAGAGTATGATACTTCACTCGAAGCCGAATTAAGCCTGTTGGTTGTGCATGGCGCTCTACATATTCTAGGAGAAGACCACCAGACAAATGCCGAAATCACTAGCCTAGACCAGCTCCAGAGTGATATTATGAGTACTATGAACTATAAATATAGAGATTTCAAATGGTCTCATTAGCTAGCTTTAAATATGCAGCCAGAGGGCTTAAGGAAGTTATTAGCTCTGAGCGTAATGCCAAGATCCACCTCTTTTTTGCAGTTTTAGCGATTATTCTTTCGATTGTGCTGAGAATAGGCAAACTAGAGTTCTTATTTGTTTTCTTGTCCATAGTACTGGTGTTTTTTGCCGAGATAATTAACACTGCAATGGAGAAGTCATTGGATCTTATTAGCCAAGAGAATAATCACTTGGTTCAACAGACTAAAGACATGATGGCCGCTGCTGTGCTAGTTACAGCGATCGGTTCTTTGGTGGTTGCTGCGGCGGTTTTCGCCCCCTATATCTGGGAATTAATAATCTCGATCAAGAAATGAAGAAGCTACTTGTGGTAATAGGCTTACCCGGGTCTGGCAAGGATACCCAGATAGCCTTGTTATCTGAAAGGCGCCCCGTTGAAGTTATTAGGGTTGGAGAAATGACCCGATTAGTAGGACAGAAAGATCCTTTAGTTGCCCAGGCTTTAAAAGACGGCGATCTAGCTGATGATGATATCGTGAACTCTTTAATATTGAACCGTATCAGCAATGTAGTAGACGGTGGTTACCTGGTATCGAATGGCTTCCCTCGCAGCATCAGCCAGGCTAAGTGGCTAGATCAACTTGTCTCTGATCGAGTTTTGCAGATAGATAAAGTAATTCTAATATCCATTAGTGATAATGAGGCGCTTATTAGGCTGCGTAAACGAGGCAGGGGCGATGACGATGAAAAGACTATCAAGCACAGGGTAGCTGTGTATCATGAATTCACTGATCAAGTACTAGATTACTACAAGTCGGTTGGCAAGCTAATTATTGTGGATGGCGGCGGAAGCCCAGATGAAGTCTCGAAAATAGTATCTTCGAGGTTAGGTTGGTAGTAACTAAGATAAAATCTGCCGAAGAGGTTGATAATATGAGACAGAGCGGAAAGATACTGACTATGGTTCTAGACAAGCTTGTAGAATCGGCTAGACCAGGTGTGACACCCAAGGACCTAGATGCAATCGCCCGTAAAGAAACCAAAAGACTCGGTGGGTTGCCGGCATTTTTAGGCTACCAGGGTTTTCCCGCAACCGTTTGTGTTTCTGTAAACAATGAAATAGTCCATGCCATACCCAACCTCCGAGAGCTAAAAATGGGCGACTTAGTTGGGATAGACTATGGGGTTAGCTATCGAGGTATGATCACAGATGCAGCTCGTACTATCTCTATTGGTAAGCCCAACAAGTATTCTAAGATCCTGATTGCTGGCTGCTATGAGGCCCTCCAAGAAGCAATATCAATATTGCGAAATGGTGTTAAGGTAGGCGATGTCAGTTCCATTATCGAGAAAACTCTAGCAAAGCATGGTGTTCGCCCAATATATAGCCTTACAGGGCATGGCGTTGGGCACGAATTACATGAAGACCCTGTAATTCCTAATTATGGGACTGAAGGGTCGGGCGAGGTCTTAAAGACCGGCATGACAGTGGCTATAGAGCCAATCGCATCGACCAGCACTAATGATCTGTATTTAGCAGATGATGGCTGGACTTACATGACTAGAGACGGCTCCCTTAGTGCTCAATTTGAGAACACTCTCTTGATTACAGACGAAGGTTGTGAGGTGCTAGCTAGCTAGCTATTTGCAACTGAGGCCAATGGCCGAGTATAATAGTAATAGATTATGACAGCAAAAAATGAACAAACCTTCGTAGGCTTAGATATTGGTTCTAGCAGAGTCATCTGTGTAGTTGGTCTTTACCAGCAGGATTCTCCTACCCCTAGCATTATTGGCCTTGGGGAGTCGCCAACTTCTGGATTACGCCGTGGGTTAGTGGTTGATGTTGAGGAGACAGTGAGCTCCATAACTGCCGCCCTAGAGGGAGCAGAGAGAATGAGTGGGATAGCCATCGAGCGAGCCACGGTATCAATTGACGGACATCATATACGCAGCCTTAACTCTCGAGCAGTTATTGCTGTGTCTAGAGCTGATAGGGAAATTACCAAGGAAGAATTGGCTCGGGCAGAGCAGTCTGCGACATCGGTTCCCTTAGATGCGAACAGACAAGTACTTCAAGTGCTACCTAGAAGCTACAGTGTTGACGGCCAAAAAGGGGTTGCAGATCCCGTAGGAATGAACGGGATTAGGCTGGAGGCCGACATGCACATCATTACTGGCTCTACCCCAGCTCTGAAAAATCTTCATAATGCAGTGTTTCGGTCGGGTATTCAAATCAATAGTCAGTTAATAGTTCCCTTGGCTGCAGCCAAGACGGTGATCACAAAAAAGCAAATGGAACTCGGAGTAGTGTTAATACATATTGGGGCTGAAACTACTGGGGTCGCCGTGTACAAGGAAGGGCAGCTTTTTTACACTGCAATATTTCCATTTGGCTCTAGTAATATTACCAGAGATATTGTCTATGGGCTCAGGACAAGTATGGAGATAGCCGAAAAGGTTAAATTAAAATACGCCAAGGCCCACCGGCCTAACCAAAAGCACCAGCATAAAATAGATCTCAGTGAATTTGGCGGCAAAGGTATAGTCAACAGTTATGATCTAGATAGAATAGTATATGCTAGGTGCAATGAAATGTTTAATATAATTGCTAATCAGATCGACAAGGTAGATGCAAAAAAACAATTAGCTGCAGGGGTAGTTATTTCTGGTGGAGGAGCCAATATGGATGGCATGGTAGATTTTATATCAGAGCAACTAAAACTCCCCACAGCTATCGGCGTGTCGCATAAGTACACTGGCGTTACTGACAAAATCACTGATCCAGGCTACGCCGCAGCTATAGGGCTGATGCTACAAGACATGGATAGCCCTATAATCCCAAGTACCAACCCCCTTGAAGGAATAATTGGCAACATAGGTTCTAAGCTAAAATCAATATTTAAAAGTCTCACACCCTAATCCTGTAACTCATTTATTAAAATAGCTGGTATGCTTCATCAGACTCTTATTGCTGGTGTAATCCCGGCGCTATATTTTTAGACGAATAAATTATTAAATGTAATGAACACATTTTTTACAGGTGTAGTATTCATAAAAAAGTCGAACAAATATGTTGCATAAGCCTGATACTTTAGGTATACTAAATGTATCTTTTGTGGTGGTACGCAATTGATATGTGGTAAGGCAGAATGTATCTGGAGGGCTCGAGAAGCCTTCCCAAGCAATTATCAAATAGTGAGGATTAATATCATGGCAGAAATCTTACCCGAAATTGAAACATTTGCACGCATCAAAGTTGTTGGTGTGGGTGGCGGCGGAGGTAACGCCTTGAATAGAATGGTTCAATCCAAATTAAGAGGCATCGACTTTGTCGGTATTAACACAGACGCCCAAGCACTACATTATTCTCAGGCCAACACCAAAGTCCATATTGGTAAAGAAGCCACAAGAGGCTTGGGCGCAGGTGCTAATCCTGAGGTTGGTCGTCAGGCTGCAGAAGAGAGTGAAGAGGCTATATATAATTCTCTAAAGCACTCGGAGATGGTGTTTATTACAGCTGGCTATGGAGGAGGTACTGGTTCGGGTGCAGCCCCCGTAGTGGCCAGGATAGCCAAGGAAATAGGGGCCCTTACTGTAGCGATTGTAACCAAGCCATTTAGTTTTGAAGGGGATCGTAGGCGAAAGATAGCTGAGGCAGGAATCGAGGAGCTCCGCGACAAAGTCGATACACTTATAATTATCCCTAACGATCGCATCCTTCAACTAGTTGATCGTAAAACAACTCTGCTTGATGCTTTTGGAACTGTCGATGATGTCTTAAAACAAGGCGTCCAGGGCATAGCAGACCTTATCACCGTAAACGGCCTCGTGAATCTTGATTTCGCAGATGTTAAATCTATTATGAGCAATGCTGGGTCAGCCTTGATGGGCATCGGACAGGGCTCTGGTGATACCCGTGCCATAGACGCTGTTAAGTTCGCAATGGACTCTCCGCTGCTTGAGGTTTCTATACAAGGGGCTAAGGGCGTACTGATCAACTTTACCGGTGGCCGCGATATGGGCATGCATGAAATCGAAGAAGCAGCAAAACTAATTCACGATTCTGTCGACCCAGAAGCTAACATTATTTGGGGCACAGTTCTTGATGAAAATATGACAGGCGAAATAAGGGTCACTCTAGTTGCGACAGGGTTTGATGCAGATCGTAACTCTCATAGTCCATACATGGTTAAGTCTCATTCATCAGATAATATGGATTTAGGTAGTGACACTAGTAGCGATATTTTTGGGACCCCAGAGGCAAATTCCGACGAGGAGCAAGGTATCGGGGCATCATTATCGACGCCTTTTTTAAGATCTCACGGTTCTCGCCCCGTATTTCATGACGAACCTGAGCCTATGGTAAAGCCTACTATTGAACCCAAAGACGCTACAGAAACCACTAACGAGCAAAAACTTGAAGAAGATCTAATAGGCTTTGATTTCGAAGGTCATGAATTTGAAAAGGAATCGTCTCCTAAGGATTTTCCACAAGAACCAATTATAGAAACAATACCATCCAGCTTTGACCAAGACGATATGGACGGTGATGATATGGATCTACCATCATACAAAAGAGATGGGGTGGAGATAGATGAGCCAAAGTCGCCAGATGACGACGACATACCAAGCTTCGTAAAGAAGAAGCTCTAGCAATATAATGAAGTGTCCCGTCTGCATGAAGCAAGCTAGCCGGGTGCTAGAGTCGCGCGATGTTGAGGAATCTGGTGCTATTCGTCGAAGGAGAGAATGTACAGACTGCCTGCATCGCTTTACGACCTATGAAAGGCTGGAGGTCCCTAACTTAATGATTGTAAAGAAAAATGGAGATAGAGAGTTATTTGATCGCCATAAGTTATCCAGGGGCATTTATAAGGCGCTTGAAAAGCGCCCAGTCAAATCTGATAAAATTGAGCTTGTAATATCTGAGATTGAGCGACGCTGCCGTGGCCTCGGTAAGGTCGAGATACCCTCCAGAAAGATAGGGCAAGTTGTCATGGAGGAGCTATTATCAACAGACGATGTGGCTTATGTGCGCTTTGCCAGTGTGTATAGAAGTTTTACTACTCTTGATAGCTTCGAAAAGGAGTTGGAGAAAATCCGAAAGCTACATAGTTAGTTGTTGTGCTAAAATATACAATAATGAAAGTAATATTATTCACTAATGGAAAAATATCTAGCACCAACGACTATAAGCTGCGGCAGCTAGACGCAGTTTTTAAATCTAGTAAAATATCACTCGAGACCATCGATACCCAGACTAAGTTAGGCGGAGACATGGCTAGCAGCTATGGGATAATGGATTATCCCTCTCTCGTAATAGTGCGTGA
Source organism: Patescibacteria group bacterium (assembly GCA_026397045.1). Classification (NCBI taxonomy): domain Bacteria; species Patescibacteria group bacterium. The sequence continues at coordinate 16,367 of JAPLVO010000012.1, forward strand.
AGATGGCGGGGTACAAGGTTTTTGGCAGGCTGATTTACCCAGCCGAGATCAGCTTAGCCAAGCTATTGGTTATCTGTAGCCAAGTTATTATTGAATCAAGCAATCGTCTCTATCCTATTCTACCTGGCAACCAAGACAGATATTGAATATCAGCAGCTATTGAAGTATAATTTAATCGTTGAAATAGCAATAAAAAGCGTCTTGCCAATTCCACCGGCAATAAAGTGGTTATCAGCCACATAGCTACAGAAAGAACCGCTCAAAACTGTTTTGAAGCCTAGTAGAGTCTGTCGCAGTCACCTGCGTTGTTAAAGTGAAATTAAGAGCCACACCCTATGGAAGCAGGATGGTACCGTCTCGAGTCATTCGAGATTCCTGCATAGTCTATGGGGTTTTGTTATAAATAAGGAGCTCAAAATGAAAAAACTAGCCAGCTATAATCAAAAAAATATCGAGCACAGCATTCTAGATTTCTGGAACAAAAATGATATTTTTGAAAAATCACTTGAAAAAACAAAAGGCGGAGAAAGATTTAGCTTTTACGATGGGCCACCTTTTGCAAACGGCCTTCCTCATTTTGGGCATAGCTTGGTCACTAGTATCAAAGATTCAATAGGTCGCTATCAAACCATGCGTGGTCGTTATGTGGAGCGCCAAAATGGCTGGGATTGTCATGGGCTACCAGTTGAGTTTGCTATCGAGAAGCAATTTGGAGTATCGGGTAAACAGCAAATTACAGAGCTGGGAATTGAAAAATTCAATCAAGCCTGCCGCGACTCCGTTTTCACTTACAAAAAAGACTGGGAACAGTTTTTTGAGCGCATGGGTCGCTGGTCAGACACCAAAAACGCCTATGCCACAATAGACACTAGCTATACCGAATCAGTATGGTGGGTGATGTCGCAAATTCACAAAAAAGGCCTACTCTACAAGGGCTACAAGTGTATGCCTTACTGCCCAAGATGCGCCACGCCACTTAGTAATTTTGAGGTAAATGAGGGCTATAAAGATGATGTAGAAGACCCCAGCCTGTATGTTAAGTTTAAGCTCAAGGGTGAAGATGTCAGTTTGATTGCATGGACAACAACCCCATGGAGCCTTCCTGGTAATGCCGCCCTTGCAGTTAACCAAGATGCTGAATATGTAAAGCTTCAGCTTAGTGATGACTCTGGCAATACTGAACAAGTGATTGTCGCCAAAAACAGAGTAGAAGCCCTCAACAGTGAAAGCTATCAAGTGATAGATCAGTTTTTGGGCAAAGAGCTGGTAGGAAAATCATATTTGCCTGTTTTTGAGCTTGAAGATTTAGCGCCCTCAGAAAATCTCTACAAGATTTGGTCTGCAGACTTTGTTAGCATAGAAGACGGTACCGGTATTTTGCATGTGGCTCCAGCTTTTGGTGAAGATGATCTTAGCTTGTCTGTTGAAAAGCAAATACCCGTTCTGCAAACCGTTAGTGCCGAAGGTAAAATAAAACCGGGCACTGGGCTAGCAGAAGTAGATGGTAAGTTTTTCAAGGGGGCAGATAAGATTATAATAGCCCACCTCACAGAACTTGGGCTAGTTTACGGCGCTGAAACATTTAAGCATACTTATCCTTTTTGCTATCGTTGTGACACGCCGCTACTATACTACGCAATTGACACTTGGTTTGTGTCGGTTTCAAAAATAAAAGACCAGCTAGCCGAGTCAGCCAAAGATATTACCTGGCACCCAGATCATATTAAAGACGGCCGATTCGGTAAATGGCTAGAAGGAGCTCGGGATTGGGCAGTGAGCCGTAACCGATACTGGGGTGCACCAATGCCAATCTGGGTAAATACCCAAGACGAATCTGACTATCTAGTTATAGAGAGTATTGAGCAGCTCAAATCTCTGGCCGTGGGTGATCCAAAACTCACTGATTTGCACCGACCCTTCATAGACGATGTAATTATCGAAAAAGAAGGCAAAACTTATAAGCGCATAGAAGAAGTGATAGATTGCTGGTTTGAATCTGGCTCAATGCCGTACGCCAAAGGCCACTATCCTTTTGAGAATGCTGATCAATTTGGACAGTCATTTGGGGCCGACTACATAGGTGAAGGCCTAGACCAAACCCGCCTGTGGTTTTATGTCTTGCATGTAATTTCTACGATCGTGTCAGATAAGCCAGCCTACAAAAATGTTTTGGTAAATGGCATGATTATGGCAGCAGACGGCAGAAAGTTATCAAAGAGCCTCAAGAACTATCCACCTATTGAAGATGTACTAGATGACGAGGGAGCCGACAGCCTACGCTTTTATCTGCTCTCTAGCGATCCAGCCATGTCTGGAGACTACATGCGCTTTGATAGGGCTGGGCTTAAGGATGTTCAGCGTAATTTATTTATGACAATCAACAATAGCGTGTCTTTTTTGGGAATGTACGCAGAAATTGACGGCTGGAAACCAAGCTCACTGGGCACACCGCAAAAACTCACCAACCCTCTAGACATCTGGCTAGTTGAGATGGTCAAGCAGGCATCTAGTATTGCTACAAAATCTGCCGACAGCTTTGAGATATCTAAGGCCACCTGGCAGGTATATGAGCTAACTCAGGAGCTTTCTAATTGGTACATTCGCCGCAGCAGAAGGCGCTTCTGGAAAAGTGAAGATGATAGCGATAAGAAAGACGCTTATCGCACTCTACATTGGGCACTGGTAAGCATTTGCCAAATGTTAGCACCCTGGTCGCCGTTTATTAGCGACTATTACTATAAGTACCTGACAGATGGTATGCAAGACGCCGAAGAGTCGGTGCATTTGAGTAAATGGCCTAGCTTTGATCAGGCTGATCAGTCAGTACTTGCCAGTATGGTGAGTGTGCGGCAAGCTGTAAACGACGGATTGGCCGAAAGAGCCAAGGCTGGCATAAAGGTTCGCCAGCCACTTGCTAGCGCAGTAATAAACTCACCAAACAGCATAAGTAAAGACCTTGAGCAAATAATCGCCGAAGAGCTGAACACTAAAAAGATTGTTGTAAAAAGCGCTGAGGAACTTTCGGTGGTCTTGGACACAAATATTACTCAAACCCTCAAAAATGAAGGCATTGCTAGGGATATTATTCGCAACATACAGCAGGCCCGCAAAGATGCAGGCTTACAGATAGAAAATCGTATTAAATTAAGTCTTTTTAGCCCATCTGGAGGACTCAATATGGCTATAAATGAGTTCACTAATATCATTTCAAAAGAGACCCTTTCTGTGGAGTTTTATGCCACCCCGAAGGCTTACGGCTATACCAAAACAGCCATAGTAGATGGCCAGGAATTGATAATTGAACTAGAAGCTAAATGAAAAAAAGGCCGATTTGGAAGCTAGGTAGTTACGATAATTTGCTGCTAGCTGCCAGTACGCTACTAGTTATATTGGGCCTTATAGTGTTGTATTCACTGGGAGTACGGGCCAAGCAAGTATCAAACCAGTTAGATACGACAAGACAAATTGTTTACGCTCTGGTTGGTCTGCTATTAATGGTCGTAGCATCCAGGAATGATTATAAGATTCTTAAAAGCTATAGTGGAGTTTTGTATATTTTTATGATAGCTACCTTGCTGGCTGTGGAGTTTTTTGGCGCAACTCGCCTAGGTGCGACGCGCTGGATCGCGATTGGCCCCTTCCAGTTTCAGCCCTCAGAACTTTCAAAATTAATTCTCATAGTGGTCCTTGCTAAATTTTATTCACAAAATTACGACTTTACAGACCAACTTAGGAACTTAGTTAAGTCTTTAGTATATACTTTACCAGCTGTATTCCTCGTTCTCGTCCAGCCGGACTTAGGTACTGCGATCGTACTTGGGTTTATCTGGCTTGCTATGACACTAGCAACAAGAGTAAAAAAGAAATATATCTTAGCGATGATTGTGGGCATTATTGTCCTTTTCCCAGTTATATATCCGAACCTCAAGACCTACCAAAGACAAAGGGTAAATACATTTCTTCAGCCAGCCTCCGATCCAAGCGGCACCGGCTATAATGTCAATCAAGCGATTATAGCTGTAGGCTCAGGTGGCGTATCAGGGCAGGGCTTAGCAAGCGGCGGCCAGACTCAAGGTAATTTCTTGCCAAGTTCACATACCGACTTTATTTTTGCAGTTTTGGCAGAGAAGTTGGGCTTCGTCGGCGCGCTTGTTTGTATTCTACTATTCGCTGCAGTAATTGCCAGGATAGTGATGGACGCTAGCCTTAGCCAGGATAGGTTCGGTAGCTTGCTTTGCATTGGCATCGCGGCGATGTTTATTATTCATGTTTTTGTAAATATCGGTATGAACCTCGGTATAATGCCTGTCACTGGGATACCTCTACCTTTTATATCTGCGGGCGGTACTAGCATGATGGCGAGTTTATTTTCAGTAGGTATCGTACAAAGTGTTTATTCTAGGCGCAGAGGCCGAGAGCTAAAGGATACGGAGTTAGTGTGAAGCACAATAAAAAACTTATCATATTTGGGGCTGGATTGCTGGTGTTAGGCTGGAGCTTGGCGTTTGGCAGGCCAAATAAGGGCACTGTCGCAGCCCAGGACGAATATGAGGTAAAAAATGTCATAGATGGCGACACATTGGAGATAGTAAGATTTGGGAAAAATGAGAAAGTAAGATTTATAGGCATTGATACGCCCGAAACTTTGGACCCAAGAAAGCCAGTTCAATGCTTCGGAGAGCAGGCTTCCCAAAAGTCAAAGGATCGGCTATCGGGCAAAGTAGTTAGGATTGAGTTTGACCCAGTTGTAGGGGAAAGAGATAAGTATAATAGGCTACTGGCATATGTCTGGGTAAATGGCACAGAGCTATATAACCTTGAATTGCTTGAGCAAGGTTTTGCTCATGAGTATACCTATAGATCCCAAAGCTATAAGTACCAGAGCGCATTTAAGCAAGCTGAAATGTCAGCTAAAAGTTCAGGCTTAGGGCTGTGGAGTAGTGATACCTGTTCGGGTATTACAAAATAGCTGTATACTAGTAGTCATGGAACAAGTTCTAGACCCCGTAAAAAAGCAACGCGAGCGAGACTTAATAGAGCAGTTTATTAGCATCTGTCCTAAGTATTCGGGCTGGGCTTTCGAGTCGTATTCCGAAAACCCTGATATGATTTACACAAAGGGCTCCAATAGAATCGGCTTTGATAGCGTAATAATATCTGACGACCAGGCATCTGTTCAGTGTGTCTATAGTCCAGAGCTATGTCAGATATCGCTGCCTGGCAATATTAGTCGTAGTGAAAGACTAAATAAGATTGAGACATTTTTTGCCAATAAGCTCTTTACTCATCTCAGGAAGTATAGTGTGCCGACTGTTTTGGTTTTCACATTAGTCGATACCCAAGAAACTTCATTTGCAGATATAATTAATATAGCCAAGAAGTTCAAACTCCCTAAGCTCGAGGTATTCAACATTCAGTCCTACTACCTTTGCGATAATTCGCAGTATGTGAAAATTGCCTCGACCTGAAGTATGGTATATAGTATAGGCATAAGTACTTTGCAGTAATTAAATAAATATATTAAGGAGACCATGTCTAAGAAAAAAAAGATAACTATTGAGGGCTTAAGGAAATTTAACATTTTCATGTTTTTCTTTTTTGCCCTGCAAGCTGGAATATTGTTACTCATTGCCAGCCAAAAAGTAAAATTTCCAATAACTACCAACTATTTAACTTTCGATTTAGCTACCGAGACCTTAGTATCATCTAGTAAAACGCTGTTTGACTTGCCCTTGGTTTGGCCAGTCATAGCCTTTGTTCTAATATGTATGTTGTCGCACCTGCTGATTTCTACAATATGGTTTAGGGGCTACAAAAAAGACCTTAAGGCTGGCATGAACCGGGCTCGCTGGATAGAATATAGTTTTTCTGCCAGCATAATGATTGTGGCTATATCTCTGCTTACTGGTATATATGACCTATCAAGCTTAATAATGCTATTTGCGCTGGTTATGGTAATGAACTTGTGTGGCTTAATAATGGAAATACACAACCAGACAACAGCAAAAACTAATTGGATTAGCTATATTGTGGGCTGTATTGCCGGCATAGTTCCCTGGGCAGTGATTGCTATTTACTTCTGGGCTAGTGCCTCTAGTGCCACTGGCGGCGCCCAAATACCGGCCTTTGTTTACTGGATATTTATAACCATCTTTATTTTCTTCAATTGCTTCGCCATAAACATGTTCTTGCAGTACAAAAAATGGGGGCCCTGGAGCAACTACCTGTATGGCGAGAGAGTGTATATTATTCTTAGCTTGGTAGCCAAAACAGCTCTTGTATGGCAAGTATTTGCCGGCACCCTTAGACCCTAAAAATGGCCCGCCGGTACAAGCTTAAGCGTACACTCGGTATATTCTTAGTAACTATTTATGGCCTAGGCAACATAGTCGGAGCTGGCATATATGCTTTAGTAGGAAAAGTTGCAGGCGAAGCTGGAACAGCTACTCCATTGGCTTTTTTATTGGCATCTATCGTGGCTGGTTTTAGTGCATTATCTTTTGCAGAATTATCTAGCAGAAAACCATATAGCGAAGGTGTCTCGGCTTATGTGCATAACGCATTTCGCCGAAAGCCAGTTTCGATAGCCGTCGGCGCACTAATGGCAATCGCAACGGTTGTCTCGGCTGCCGCACTGGCTAGAGCTTTTGGAGGTTATCTTTACCAGTACACTGGTATATTTATCCCGCTTGGTGCAGCTCTTATAATTATCACTTTTGGATTGCTTTCGGCTTGGGGCATAGAAGAGTCAGCTAAGTTAGCAGCTGTACTAACGGTTATCGAGGTTCTTGGTCTGGGTGTTATTATCTGGCTAGGAAGGGGAAGTATAGTCGCTAGCGCTCAGACTCCAGCCAACTTTTTTGATATCAGTAGCGTAGGTATCACCGGCGTTTTGTCGGCAGTATTTTTGGCCTTTTATGCTTATATTGGCGTAGAGGACATTGTGCATTTGTCTGAAGAAACAAAAAAACCCAGGCTCACGGTTCCATTCGCTATTATCGGAGCTGTAACAATAGCTACAGTTCTCTACACTCTGGTTTCAATAGTAGCCATAGATGCCGTTCCACTTGCCGAGCTTAACAAATCGGCTGCTCCCGTTGGTTTGATCTTTACTACATTATCGAGTACGCCGGGCTGGGCGATCGCTATTATTGCTCTTGCGGCTACAGCCGGAGGGGTGCTGGCACATATCATCAGTGGTTCGCGATTGCTTTTTGGTATGGCTGAGGCTGGTTGGCTTCACAAAAGACTGGCAATTGTACATGAGACACGCAAGACTCCAACCGTAACAATCGCGGTGGTTGTTGCTGTATCTATAGTTTTATCGACCTTCGCCGAGGTAAAGACTCTAGCGCTGGTTACTAGCTACCTTATACTAATTATATTTTCGCTGGTCGATACATCGCTTATAATTATCAAAATCAGAGACAAAAACACTAAAAAGCCAATCTTTTCTGTCAGTATGATAGTGCCTATTTTGGGTCTAGTATCTAGTATTTTACTGCTGGTGGTGCAGACCAGCATTTTGCTTTAGCAAATCCGCTAATTACCAATAATATATAGCTCTTGTTCGGCCCTGGTGACCGCGGTATACAGCCAGCGTTGCCATTCGTCTTGGCTCATTTTTGGAAAGCGTTCCTCAAAAACCAACACCCGCTTGGCCTGCGAGCCTTGAGCCTTATGAACAGTCAGGCCATAGCCGAAATCAAACAGACCGACAGAGTCCTTCTGAGGCCTTTTAGGCACAGACTTAAGTGTAGTGGGGGCACCAAATTGTTCCCTCGGTGCAAAGCCCTCAAATTTAATCCCATCAAAATCGGCCGTAATGTCCCACCATAATTCTTCATCATCATGAGCGGCTGGAGTGATTTGTTCGATAAGGCCTATTTGCCCGTTGCTGAGGCCTGATTCGCGGCTATTTTTTAGGCAAACAATAATATCATTACGCTGTGGGTCTGGGCCCTCCATCCCTTTAAGTAGCCTCACATGGGCATTGAGTTTTTGACGCGTGCTGTTATAGCCACAGAGTATTAGTGTGTCGGTATTGTGACTTTGCAGTATCTCTTCAATCAGATCGCCAGTAAGAGGGTCGGCATTATCTAGCTTGGCCACTCCTTCACCATAGCTCATTATTGGTATTTGATTGCCATTTCTTGCTAGTGCTGAAATCGCTATAATAGGGCTTTCAGCAGCTTGTCGCCATATTCTATCTAGCGTTAGATCCGGCTCTAGCATTAGATTAAAGCTGCTGCCAATTGGCGGCAGCTGGCCATGGTCTCCAACTGCCAGAACTGGCTTGCCAAAACTGAGGAGGTCAGCCCATATCTCCTCGCTGACCATACTAGCCTCATCGACCACCACCAAATCGACTCTCAAGAAATCGCGCTTTCGCCATTTTGGCGCATCCCCCTTACTGGACTCAGAATAATACATCAGGCCATGCAGTGTAGATATAGAATCGCCAGGCTGCAAGATATTATCAGCCACTAATTTGCGTTTTAGCACTAGTGTTGCCTTGCCAGTATAGGCAGCAAAGCCAACCTTCATGCTCGGGATGTTAGTTTGCAAGACTCTACGCAAAGCAGCTAGCAGAGTGGTTTTGCCAGTACCAGCATAGCCACCTAGGGTAAGGTATTGTTTACCACCGCCCTTGGCGATTTTTAGCCAAGCCCCAATAGCACTTAAAGCTACGCCCTGCTGATTGGTAAGTTTTTGCATCTACAGTATTGTATCAGTAATTATACTTTAGTATCACTGCAAAAAAGAATTATTATATAATTAACAACAAAATAGTTTTTATTTGCTATAATATGGTCAATATGACTAAAGAATTAAAAACTAAAAAATATGATTTGATCATTATTGGTGCTGGCCCTGCGGGCTACACTGCCGCCATATACGCAGCTAGGGCTAGTCTTAAAGTACTTATGATTTCAGGTACCACCCCCGGAGGTCAGCTACTACTTACCAGCGAAGTAGAGAACTTTCCGGGCTTTAAGGACGGCATCAAGGGCCCTGAGCTGATGGATGAAATGAAAGCCCAGGCACTCCGTTTCGGGGCTACGATCGTCCAGGAGATAGCCACAAAAGTAGAGCTCGGTGGCCAGCCTAAAAAGGTCTGGGTTGGCAAATCTCAATTTCACGCCAAATCCATAATAATTTCTACTGGCGCAAGTGCTAACTGGCTCGGGCTAGATAACGAGCAGCGCTTGATGGGCAATGGCATATCGTCTTGTGCTACCTGCGATGCGTTCTTTTATCAGGATAAGCATGTAGTGGTGGTTGGCGGTGGCGATAGCGCAATGGAAGAAGCCCTGACACTAGCAAAATTTGCCAGTAAGGTCACAATAGTGCATCGTCGTAGTGAGTTTCGGGCTAGCAAAATAATGCAAGAAAGAGTACTAAGTAATGAAAAGATTACGGTCAAGTGGAATAAAACCGTAGTAGATGTATTGGGCCGAGACAGAGTTGAGGGTGTAAAGCTCAAGGACCTAGTGACCTCCAAGGAGTCTAGCCTAAAGTGCGATGGTATGTTTGTCGCAATCGGCCATACTCCAGCCACAGAGCTATTCAAGGGCACTCTCGAAACCGACTCCAAAGGCTATCTTGCGACCAAGGATAATGTCAAGACAGCTTTGTCTGGAGTATTTGCAGCCGGGGATGTAACAGACCCTCACTATAGGCAGGCCATAACAGCTGCCGGCGACGGCTGCAGGGCCGCGCTAGAAGCTGAGCGCTATATTGAATCCAGCTAGGCCAAGTTCATTAATTCATTCTAAATTTAGCCTCTCTTATATCAGACTGATGATTACACCTAGCAAAAAACGCCCTTGAAGAGGGGCGTTTGTACTTATATTTACTAGTTTACTTAGTGTTTATAGCTGTAATCTCTAATATAGTGTGTCGCTGACGGTGGCCAGTGAGAGTTTTTTGACGCTTCTTGGCCTTATATTTTAGGATCTTAACTTTATCGGCCTTAACATCGGCTTCCACGACCTTAGCTACTACAGTGGCGTTTTCAATAACAGGCTTGCCGACCTGGATATTGTCACCATCTATCAGCAATAGGGCTTGGAACTCAATCACATCTTTGTCGGAGTGTAAAAGCTCGGCCTCAATAATGTGGCCTTTTTCTACCATAAACTGCTTTGAACCTGATTCTATTACTGCTATCATTTTGAGTTTCCTTTCTATGCCAGTTATTAAAAGACAATTTAAAATTGTAGCACAAAAGTAGCCTATCTGTAAAGAATTAATTTAAGAGCAAATACTGCTATAATATTAATATGCACGGAGACAGCAAAATAATAATAGTTGCCAATCAAAAAGGCGGCGTTGGAAAGACTACCACAGCAATTAATTGCGCCGCGTACTTGGCTAAATCTGCTCGTAATGTCTTACTAGTAGATTTAGACCCCCAGGGCAATAGTACCAGCGGCTTAGCGGTCGATAAGAACAGTCTTAAACATAGCGTTTATGATGTCTTGATCAATTCAGTTCCGGCGACCGATTGCATTGTTGCAACAACAGTGCCGAATCTCCATCTTTTACCATCTAATTCAATTTTGGCAGCAGCAGAGGTTGAACTCAGTGCTGTTGATGGCAGGGAATACATCCTGGCCAATGCTCTATCCGAACTGAAATATGATGTAATTATCATCGACAGCCCTCCATCTCTGGGGCTACTAACCCTAAATGGTTTTGTGGCAAGTGATTTTGTGCTAATCCCCGTACAAAGCGAATACTATGCCCTAGAGGGGCTCTCGGAATTATTAAATACTATTAAGCGTGTCAGGGTTGGGCTTAATAAGCAGCTGCAAATACTTGGTGTGGTTGTTACCATGCACAACAAACGCACCAGCCTAGGCGAACAGGTATTAGCTGAATTGCGTAAGCACTTTCCGGAGAAGCTATTTGACACAGTAGTGCCACGCAATATACGCTTAGCAGAAGCTCCCAGCCATGGTCGCCCTATTTACGAATACGACCGTTTCAGCAAGGGGGCACTGGCCTATAAGAAGTTATCTAAAGAAATCGAAGGGAGGTTGTTTTAATGGCTACTAAGAATAGATTAGGCAGAGGACTAGATGCGCTAATCCCTGTTAATATGGATGAGTTTGTGGCCGATAGCTTACCCGACGGTCTTAAGGATAATTCCAACGATGTTGCTACGATCGCTATCGATAAGATATCCCCCAACCCCCACCAACCTCGCTCTGAATTTTTAGAAAGTGATCTCAAGGATTTAGCTAGTAGTATTAAGCTGCATGGCGTAATTCAGCCCTTGGTCGTTATTAAAACCAAGCCTGGGTATTTTCAGCTAGTTGCCGGCGAGCGTCGTATGAGGGCATCTAAGCTAGCAGGCCTAAGCACCGTACCAGCAATTGTGAGAACTTTTAGTGAGCAAGAGCAGCTGGAGTTAGCCGTCATAGAAAACATTCAGAGGGCTGATCTCAAACCACTAGAAGTCGCTATCGCCTACAATAAATTAGTCGATCAATTCAACTTAACGCACCTTCAGATCTCTAAGCGAGTCGGTAAGGGTGCCTCGACAGTTTCAAATGCCATAAGGCTGGTTAATTTGCCTCATCCCGCCAAGTTAGCTCTACAAAAGGGCCAGATATCAGAGGGCCACGCCAGAGCGATACTATCCTTAAACGAAACTGCCGATCAGCTTCAGCTATTAGAAACAATCATTAAATCTAGGCTGACAGTGCGTGAAGCAGAGGAAGCCGTTCGCCGATATAAAGACGGCAATGTGGATTCTAAGCCGCCTAAAGCCGTAAAGATTAGATCTGAACATGCGGTACTTATAAATAGTATCGGGAAATATCTTGCGACAAAGGTAACTATCCATAAGACAGCCAAGGGTGGTAGGCTTCAGATAGAGTACTACTCAGATGAAGAGCTTGAGAGAATAGCCGAACAGATAAAGGGCCAAAACTAGCTTATTATTTATATTCCGCTGGCCCTAAAAATCCAATATCATTTAAAGGTAGAAGCCTGAAGAAGGCGTTGCCAGATATGTTCTTCTGAGGCAGTTGGCCCCAGAATCTAGAGTCATAGCTACCGCCAGGGGATCTGTTGTCCCCGACAGTAAAGACATTCCCAGGTGCTATTATTTCGTCAACTTCACCCTCCGAAATGTATGCAGGATCTATGTAGGGCTCTTTTAGTATGAAGCCATTAGGGCTTTCTTTATTATATATTTTGAATACACCATTTTTTAATGTGATTCGCTCGCCAGGGAGGGCGATGACTCTTTTAACATAAAACAGCTCAGCGTTTTCTGGTGGCCTAAAAACTAGTACATCGCCACGCTTAATGTCCATGCCTTTTTTGTTACCCCAAATGGCCGATACATTATTTAGCGAGGATGCTAGCTTATTTATTAAAATGTAGTCGCCGTCATTATAGCCGGGGTTCATACTGCTGCCACTAACATAGTAGGCCTGAAAAACAAAAGTATTGATAAATATCACCACTGCAGCGGCAATTAGAAGGGTTTTGAGAAGCTCCCAGGCAACATGAAGTATGCCTTTTTTTGGTTCAACCTCGGTTTCCTGGTGAGTGCGAGTCTGAGATTCTGCGAAATCATTAAATTCAACAACATCCCGATTGAGATCATGGGGCTCCTTGGCGGCAGCTGGGCTATTGTTGCCGGCTATTTGATTCTTGGTTGGACTGTTGGGCGCGATCACGCTACCTGGCTTTAGGAGGTCGGATTCGTCTAGTCTTGCCGTAAGGTCGACCGGTTCGTTATTGTTATTATCCATTATCATAATTATAGCAGCTTGAAAGTGGATATTAAGCACTTTGCCTATAATTGTTTCCTACTAAGCCCTTATGGCATATAATAGGTTATATACATGAAGTCCAAAAAACAGCACAAGGATAGCCAGACTTCTACTATCCAAAAAGATTTGACCAAACCAATAAAGACCAAGAAAAAGTACCGCTGGGGCTTAAGGTTAATTGTTGCGGTTATAATTTTAGTTATACTTGCAGTAGGTGCTATAGCCGTAAGATCGTTAACATCTTTAAATAAGGTTCTGCAAAAAAGAACTGGTATCGCCGCCGCCGGCCTAAAAGGAGACCTAGAGCTAAGTAAACTTAAGGGCGAGGGAGAGGGTAGGGTAAATATTTTATTATTAGGAACTGGTGACGCTGGCCATGCGGGCGAAGGCTTAACCGATACTATGATTGTAGCTAGCATAGACCCTAAATCGAAGGATGTAGCGATGCTTGGTATTCCTAGGGACTTATATGTCAAGATCCCAGGCTTTGGCTGGGACAAGGTTAACTCGGCACATGCCCTAGCCGAGCAGGAGAATCCTGGGTCAGGCCCTGAACTAGCCAAGAAGACAATTAGTGAGTTTATTGGCCAGCCAATACACTACTTTGTTCGACTGGATTTCACTGGCTTGAAATCAGCGGTGGACTCCCTAGGGGGTGTAGATATTTATAATTCCTCATACCTAAGCGACACCGAGTACCCCTGCGACACGAGTGAATCAAAATCTTGCGGGTTCAAGCTAAACTCCGGCTATTACCATATGGATGGAGCCTTGGCCCTAAAGTATGCGAGATGCCGCAAGGGTACTTGCGGCGATGATTATGGACGCGCAAGGCGACAGCAATCAGTGGTAGTGGGCATGCGAGATCAGGCATTACGGCTTGGTAATATCTTGAACCCTGCTAAGGTCGCTGATCTTATCGGAATCGCTGGGGATCACTTGAAGACAGACATAAGTATCGATGAGTTAAAGCGTTTAGCCGATCTAGCCAGTAAGGTCAACTCCAACAAAATAGCTAATAAGGTGCTTGATTCGGAAAATGAAGGCCTGGTAGTTAACAGTAGTGTCGGTGAAGCCAGTGTTGTCGTGCCCGCGGCGGGAATCGGCAAATATGGCGGGATAAAGTCTTTCGTAAGAAGTATTTTTATTGATGGCTATGTCAAAAGCGAGTTGGCTAAGGTAGAAATAAAGAACTCAAATGCTAAGCCAGGAGCAGTGTATGCCCTATCCTCAATATTGAAATCTCTCGGCTATAATGTTATAAATACTTCAGCCGTTCAAGATAAAGGCAACGGTAACGGTAACACTCAGATCTTAGATTATACTAATGGGTCTAGTCCCTATACTCTAAAGTACCTGGAGAACAGATTGAAGCAGCCAGTTTCGAAAGCTGAAAAGCCCGCTGGTAGCCAGGCCGATATAGTAATTATTTTAGGAGCAGAATATGAACCTCAAGGCAACATTTAAAAGATTTAATTTGTTTACTCAGGGCCAGAGGCTGATTGTTATTATTAGCGTCTGCGCGGCTCTTGTGTCGATGATGATTTTATATTACACACCGTCGCCGCTATTGCTGGTGCCAATTATTGTGGCTCTTAACTATGGGTTATTTAGGCGCCTACTGGTAACTAAAAAAATCAGGATGATAATCGCTAAATCTCTCCGGCCATTTATTTGGCTATCTGTAAGTTTATTTTATTTTTATAGCATCTATAGCATAAATTCTACCCCGGCGTATATATTTATAATTTGTTTGTCGGGCTGCTCTGCAGTATATGGGCTACTTAGCTATATCGAGATCCAGCAAGAAACTAATTTGATGCTTAACAACTCTCTGACGCTAGTATTTATACTTATCACGACATCTCTCTCAAGCCTATTGGTATCTTATTGGAACTGGCCTGTGCCACTTGTTATGGTTGGCCTCTGGCTTGTTAACTTCCTGATTGGCCTGTGGTGGTTACTGGACTTTACCAACAAACCACAGCTACTAGCCGCACTCTGGGGTTTTGTAGTGGTAGAATTGGCCTGGCTGGCTTCACGCTGGACGGTACTATACCAGATCCCTAATCTGCCGCTGATAGTGTCTCAATTCTCTGCGATTGTCACTTCGTTGGCATATGGTTGGGGAGGGATATACTTTCACTACAAGCACCGTAGCCTCAAAAAAGCCATAGTATTTGAATATTTAGGTGTCACGATTGTGGTTTTTGCTGCGTTAATATTATTGAATCGCTGGACTAGTCTCGGCTAAATAATATTTAAAGGAGGTAATTTGAAAGAAAACAGTTTAAGGGGAAACGCCAAGATATACATATTGGCGGCCTCACTAGCTTTGTTAGCAGGCTTTCTGGGGTCATTGGTCGGTAATTTCGTAATCCGCAAGCTGCCTAGCACAGTTATAAACCAAAGTAGACAAGTCGTTATCGATGAGCAGACAGCGGTCGTAAATGTCGCCAAGAAGGTTAGCCCTTCAGTGGTTAGTATTGTGTCCTCAGCAGCTCAGCAGGACCCCTATACTGGTAGCAGTAGTTTGGCTAAAACTGGAGCTGGCACTGGGATTATTATTAGCGCTGAGGGTTTGATAATAACTAATAAGCATGTGGTGGAGGGCAGCGATAGTTTTACAGTTTTTATAAGCGATAACACCGAATACAAAAATGCAAAAGTTATTGCTACAGACCCCTTCAATGATATCGCATTTATAAAAGTCGATGCCAAGGGATTAAAGCCGGCCGAGCTGGCTGATTCCGATAAGGTAGAGGTTGGCCAAAGTGTGGTGGCTATCGGTAATGCGCTGGGGCAGTTTCAGAACACCGTTACCACTGGCGTTATTTCTGGTAAATCTCGACCCATCACAGCTAGCAGCGGTGAAGGCGATTCGGAAAGCCTAACCAACTTATTCCAAACAGATGCCGCAATCAATCCCGGCAACTCCGGCGGGCCGCTCGTTAATATTGAGGGGCAGGTGATTGGTATAAATACTGCGGCTGCCGGAAGTGCCGAAAATATCGGCTTTGCAATACCTATAAATGATGCTAAAAGTGCTCTCGAATCCGTTATTAAAACTGGAAAAATAGCCCGCCCCTATATTGGTGTCCGCTACATCGCCATTAACGATGGGATTGCAAAAGCCAATAACCTTGCTTCTAACACCGGAGCATTGATTTATGGCAAAGGCACTCAGCCGGCTGTCCTGCCTGGCAGCCCAGCAGATAAAGCAGGGCTACAAGAGGGCGATATTATTATTAAACTTGATGGCAAGGATATTAACGAATTAACTTCAATAAGCTCGGTGATTGGTAAGAAGAAGTCAGGCGACAAGATTGAAGTTGTGTATTTGCGAGATGGGAAACAAAATAAAGCTACTTTAGTCCTGGATGAGGCTCCAGCTAGCTAAGCTCCTTTTGAAAAGCCAAGTATTAAGTATTCCTCGAGCAGCAATTTAAGTCCTTGCTTTGAGGCTAGTTTCTTTAAGCCACTGTGCTGCCAGGGGTCTGATTCGTGATAGACAATACTACCAGGCACTAAATGCTCTGAAATTTCGCTGTAAAATTTACGATACAAATCTAGGCCGTCACCTTTGCCGCCAAAAAGTGCAATAGATGGCTCTTTTTGAACCTCAGGCTTCATATTTGGCTTGTAGTCTTCTGAGACATACGGAAGATTGGTGACAATTGTTTCAAATTTACCTTCAATGCCTTTCCAGACATCAGCCTCGACAAAATTTATTTTATTATGGCTGCCTAGTAGGTTTTTGGCGTTAAGTTTGGCCACTTGCATAGCTAGGGGAGAAACTTCTGTAGCGGTAATTGTGAGGTCTGGGCGGTGCTTGGCAATGGCTATAGCCAGCGCGCCACTCCCGGTGCCTATATCGATTAGCCTTGAGTTTCTGGGAGCATTACTAATGGCTTGTTCGGCAATAAGCTCGGTTTCAACTCTTGGGCTCAAGACTCTGTTATCAACAAAAAAGTCTATGCCATAAAACTCTAGTTTGTTGGTGATATAGCATACTGGCTCGCGGTCCACACGGCGTGCTAATGCCTTATTAAATTCTAATCTACTATCTTCATCTAGCTCGTCATTATCGTGGGCTATAAGCCACTCTTTGGGCTCGCCAAGAGTATTTGCTAGTAGCAGTTCTGAATCTAGCTTGGGGTTGCTTACATCTGCCTCAATAAGCTGCTCTCTGGCTTTCTGCAGTGCTACTTTGATGATCATGATGAACTAGAGACGGCTTTATCTGTGGCGGCATCTCTTAGTGCTTTAAGTAGTTCTTGGATGCCCCCATCCATTACCTTGGCTAGATTATGAGCCGTGTAGCCAATGCGGTGGTCTGTGACACGGTCTTGAGGGTAGTTGTAAGTACGAATTTTTTCACTTCTATCGCCAGTACCTATTTGCCCTCGGCGAGTATCGCCCATCTCCTGGGCCTCTTTTTGGGCCTGTGCATCTAGCAGCCTAGCTCTAAGCACACCCATAGCCTTAAGCTTATTTTTGAGTTGCGATTTTTCGTCCTGGCAAGTCACCACAATGCCACTAGGCAAGTGAGTGATTCGAACGGCGCTATCGGTGGTATTTACGCTCTGGCCACCATTGCCACTAGACCTGTACACATCCACCCTGAGTTCATTTTGGTTAATCTCGATGTCTTGCTGGTCGGCCTCTGGCAGTACTGCTACAGTTGCGGTAGAAGTGTGGATTCTTCCAGCACTTTCGGTGACAGGCACCCTCTGCACCCTATGCACACCAGATTCATATTTTAGAGTGCCATAAGGAGAATCACCACTAATTTGGGCAATTACTTCCTTGTAGCCACCTGCTGGGTTGGGGCTCTCACTTAGGAGGCTCAGTTTTAAGCTATTGTCTTCGCAGAACCTCGCATACATTCGTAGCAAATCGCCTGCAAAAATACTGCTTTCATCGCCACCTGCTCCAGCACGAATTTCAATAATTGCATTTTTGGAATCATTAGGGTCGATCGGTATTAGAGCTATTCTTATCTCCGACTGTAATGATTCTATTAGAGGCTCTAGCCTGGCTACTTCTTCAGTCGCGAAGTCTTTCATATCTGCATCTGAGAGCATTTCGGTAGCAGCAACAAGGTCGGCCTCAGCATCACTCACTTGCTGGTACAGACTCAGCCTTTCGCTAAGCTGTCTTTGTCGGTTCACTAATTTGCCCGATTCGGCACTTGCGTATATTTTAGGATCAGCTAATTTAGCCTCAATTAATTCAAGCTCATGTCTCGTATTGGTAATGGTGGTTTGGTTAATAGTGCTCATACATACAAATAATACCCTAATTATAGGGTATTATCGTGTTTATTTATTATTTATTGTTCGTTTGGCTGCTCTAATGGGCTTGGCTTCTGGTTTAGCTTAGGCTTCGGCTTAGAGGTGCTTGCGGCTGCTGTGGGCGTGGTTTTGGAAATCTTGGCCTGCTTGCGTTTAGCCTCTTTAATGGCTTTTTTGCCTAGGTCATCTCGGCGAGATTTGGCAGCCTCAGATCTTGCTCGGAACCTATCGACTCTTCCGGCAGTATCGACTAGCTTTTGTTTGCCAGTATAGAATGGGTGACACTGGCTACAAACATCTACTGTAATATCATCGACCGTAGAGGTCGATTCAAAGGTAGTGCCGCAGCCCA
This sequence comes from Patescibacteria group bacterium, assembly GCA_026397045.1. Classification (NCBI taxonomy): domain Bacteria; species Patescibacteria group bacterium. Next base: position 34,813 of record JAPLVO010000012.1, read on the forward strand.
GGCAGGCAACTTTAGTTTTCTTTATTTCGGGGTGTATACCAGCTCTCATAATTTTACAATAATATCAGATTATGCCCCCAAGGTCAAACCTATTAACTTGATGTAGCCTTGCCGAGCTTGGCGGAAAGTAAAAGTTGCCGAGTATCGCCGGTACCATCCGTTATCTCTGTTTTTTGAGTTTCATCGTAGTAGCTCACTAAGTAGTGGCTCATTATCTCTTGCAGATCCTTCTGTTTGAGTTTTTCGTCGTCTAAGTCGGCATTGATCTTCTGAAAATCTTTATCAGCCAAAAGTAGCTTTTTAGCTTCTGCCCGCTTGGTGCTAAGCTCTTTTATTTCTTCCTCTAGCTTACGATATTCATCGTTTTGCTCCATCACATCTTTTAACTGCTCTCTTATTGTTCTTATTTTTTCTTTAGACTCTGTAATCTCTGGCATTAATCTGTGTATCGACTCGAGCGGTGTTTTGTCTTCCATATTTCTCCTTATTCAAATAACTATTATAACGCCTGAGCTTGGATTGCCAAGAGTATTTTTAAATTATTTGCGAGCTTGAGCATTACGAGCAATCTGCATAATAGTTTCTTCATCATCTGTAATCGTATATAGGCCCATGTCAGCCGCGTCGATAGTCCCGGTTGGCAGCATCAGGCTGCGATGCATATGTTCATTTAGAGTCTCCCAGAAATAGGCGCCAACACATACTATTGGTACGCGATTTATCTTGGCTGTTTGCACTAGCGTCAATATTTCATAAAATTCATCCATGGTGCCAAAGCCACCCGGGAAATAAATATACATTCGGGCTGCAAAAGCCAGTACAACTTTGCGCGTAAAAAAGTATTGAAAGGGTATTTCTTGAGTGATGTATTCATTTGTAACCTGTTTGTGCGGGATTTTTATGGTGGCAGCTACAGATTTGCCTCCTGCTTCGAATGCCCCCCGACTGGCAGCCTCCATGATACCCCCACCGCCACCTGTTACTACGGTGTAGTCAAGCTCTTCGGAGAGCCGCCGGGCAAGCTGGCGAGCCTTAATGTAGTCGGGGTGGTTTTCATCGAAGCGGGCAGAACCAAAGAAAGTCACCTTTTTGGGGTATCGACTCATCAGTTCAAGGCCCTGAGTTATTTCTTCGTTTATTCGGCAGACTCGCTGGGCATTGTTATCGCCAGGCTCTGTGACAAGGCAGGCCTTCTGGATCTCTTCTAGCGAAAGCGGTTTTATTTTAGATTCGCTCATGCATATTATTTTAACTGGTTATGATTAATTAGTCCAAAGTATTTTAGATATATTATCTAAAACCCACTATTATCCCCTTAGTATTTCAGTTTGTTTGCTAGCTGTTCGTATTATCAGCTATAATACCGATGCCTCTAGCACCTAGTGGGTTTTTGCTAGCACCACATTTAGCGCTTTAAAAAGTATGCCAAACACTATTTACAAACCAATTATGCTTCGGTAATATAGATATCAGTTGATACATATTTAAACAAACAGGAGGGTTAGTGATATGCCAGAAAAAGCCAAAACCACAGGCACAATTAAAGATGACGACTGGGACAAGCCAATGACCTGCCCAATCGATCCAAAAGAGCTCGCTGAGTGCGAAGCTTGCCAGTAGCAAAAGTAGCAAAATTCTAGCTGCACTCATGTGAGGCTTTTGCATATAAAATTAAATAACACAAAACCCCCACTAATAAATAGCGGGGGTTTTGATTTATGGCTTGTGCTAGCTAGCTTAGGCTTATAAAAGACCTAATCTACGAGCACATGATGGCCATGGAGACCAGCCACGTCGGGACTGAGTTTCGCGAGCCTTGGCATCCTGAACTTCAGGAGGAGCAAGGTCGGGGCGGGCATAGCCGCCATAATTGGCCCAAGTACTCATATCGTACTGGTAGGCACCATAGTAGCCGTTACCTGTGTTGGTGTTGTAGTTACCACCAGCTTCACAGAATCTAAGCTTGGCAAAGGCGTCATCGCCACCAATTACAAGCTTAGTAGCATTGGCCGCAGGGCCTGCCTTAGCAATAGACTTAAGCTGTTGTGCCTTTAGGGCAGCTTCAGCGTCAGCCTTGGCCTTGGCTTCCTGTGAGGCCTTAAGGGGCTTTACGACAGCATCGATAAAAGTAGGACGCTTGTCTTTGACTGAAAGGGACAGGGTGTTTGTGTTAAGGTTCAAATCGTAGTCTTGCTTGGCTGTACTCTCAGCCTGGCTGATAGCCAGTGCTGGCTCGGCGACAGTAACTTGTACGGGGTTGATCGCCTGTTGTAGTAGCACCAATACGGTGAATACTGCTATATATAAGTTACGCATAGGTTTGATAGATGGCTTGCTGGGCAATACCCACCTAGTTAAACTTCCTCGTTTAATGTTGTTTTGCCAAGAACGATTTCGACCTCAAAATATGAGTTCGTTCTTATGTCTACTGCTCAACTGAAAAGAGACCTTAATTAGGGTCTCTCAATTGAACAGACGATATTATACCAAGCATAAGCGTATTTGTCAAGGGTATTAGTGGCCTGGGCTAATTCCAACAGGTTAAAACAGCATTTGCGCTCATGCTTGACAGCTATTGGGCAGGACTATTATTGATGCCTATGAGCTATTTACCAAAATAAAAGGATATGGTATAAATAGAGGCCACCCTAAAAGGAGAAAATATGGCTATTGCCTATATTGGTATGGGCTTGCCTGGTGCAGGCAAGACTACTTACCTAGTTAAGCTAGCGCAATTGATTGATGCCCAATATATCTGTGCTGATGAAATAAGGGCAGAGCTTTACGGCTCAGCAGAAATCCAAGGTGATCCCCCAGAAGTATGGAGAATTGTTCACGAAAGAGCCAGTGCTGCACTTGATAGTGGCAAGGATGTCATTATAGACGGCACCCATGCTAAAAAAGCCGACAGAAGGGCTACGATAGAAAGCTGTAAGACCGCAATCAAAATCCACTTAATATGGTTTAAGACGCCATACCATGAGTGCTTGAAGCGGAATTCGCTACGAGACAGGGTTGTACCAAAGCAAGATATCGATGAGATGAAATGGCAGCTAGAACAACAGCCACCGCTCAATTCGGAAGGTTTTAATGAGCTGGAGATAATATACAGCCGATAAAATGATCTAAAAAAGCACCTTTTAATTAAGCCGCCCCAGTAGGGGCGGCTTAAAAATTACCTGTTATTATTTGATTTCTTTCTTTCATGAGGTGAAAGGTATTTTTTGCGTATTCTTATGGTCTCTGGAGTCACCTCGAGGAGCTCATCGGCCTCGATAAAGTCGATAGCCTGTTCTAGGCTGAGGTTAGTGAAGGGGGAAAGCTTGGTGGCATCATCCGAACCAGATGCCCGTACATTAGTCAGCTTCTTTTCTTTGGCAACATTTATTTCCATATCATCACTACGGGAATTTAAGCCAATAACCATTCCGCCGTATACTTTTGTGCCAGGACCGATATAGGCTGTGCCTCGAGCCTCGACTGTTTGCAGGCTGTAAGGTGTGGCTGTACCAGTTTCGGCTGCAATCAGAGCACCCTTGCGAAGCTGCTGGAGCCCAGCAGTAGCCGGTGCATAGCCAATGGAAAGCGAATTCATAATTACCGTACCTTTTGTGGCAGTCAGAAGGATATTGCGTAGTCCTAGCAATGTTCTGGTGGGAAGTTCATAAATGAGTTCAGTGGTGTTCTTGGTAGTGGCCCTTTGATCCTTAATTAGCGCCTTGCGCTGTCCTAGCTCTCTTTGAATAGTTCCTGAGTATTCATCAGGTACTTCAACGGTAAGTTCTTCGATTGGCTCCATAGTTTGGCCGTCTTCTTGCTTGGTTATAACCTGCGGTCGTCCTACTTCTAGTTCAAACCCTTCGCGCCGCATCGTCTCTATGAGCACTGAAAGGTGCAGCTCGCCCCTTCCAGAGACAAGAAACTGCGTATCTCGCTCGTCGACTAAAAGCCCGACATTGGTTTCGAGTTCTTTGTGGAGTCTAGCGGCAATCTGTCGAGATGTCGTAAGCGATCCCTCTTGCCCAGCAAATGGTGAAGTATTGGGGCCTATGCCAATTTGCAAAGTCGGCGGAGCTATTTCCATAACAGGAAGAGCTTCGGGGTTGGTAGGATCGGCGAGTGTTTCTCCGATAGATGCAGAATCTATACCTGTAAAAGAAACAATATCACCCGCTCGGACTTCTGGAACTTCCTTGCGGTCCAGGCCTTCATTAACGAAGACTTTTTCGATCTTAGATTTGATATGGTTACCTTTTGCGTCAATCACCACCACGGCTTGGCCTGGCTTAGCACTGCCTCTGCGAATTCGACCGATGCAGTATTTGCCCTGGTAGCTGTCCCAATCTAGGGCTGTAACAAGCATCTGGAAGGGGGCATCTAGATCGGCCTGAGGAGCCGGAATATGGTTGAGTATAGCCTCAAAGATAGGCGTTAGGTCGGCAGTAATTGTCATGTCTTCGGGAATTTCACTCCACGAAACGCCATCTCGGCCAATTGCATAATAAATAGGGAAGTCCAGCTGATCCTCTTCAGTTGCAAGGTCTAAAAATAAGTTACTTATTTCGTCCTCGACATCTTTAATTCGGGCATCACGCTTGTCTATTTTGTTAATTACAACGACCGGCTTTAGCCCTAGCTGGAGGGCCTTTTGTAGTACAAATTTGGTCTGAGGCATTGGGCCTTCTTGAGCATCAACTATAAGCAAAACACCATCAGCCATATTGAGTGTACGCTCAACTTCGCCAGAAAAGTCGGCGTGCCCAGGAGTATCGATGATATTTATTTTGGTGTCACCGTACTGAACAGCAGTTTGCTTAGCGGAAATAGTAATACCGCGTTCGCGCTCTAAATCGCCAGTATCTAAGATAGTAGTTTGGCTCATTTCAGCTTGGTTGTCGCGGAATGAGTTGGATTGCTTTAAAAGACCATCAACCAAGGTGGTTTTGCCATGGTCTACATGGGCAATGATTGCAATATTTCGGATGTTATCTGGATTTGTCATAGTTATAATTAAAAATAAAAAGCCCCACTTAGGGCTTACCTAGTAATTGACTTAAGACTATATCATAAAAACTATGCGGTGTCGAGCTATTAAAGACTTCAGCTTAGGCAGTTTTCTTGATCAAGGGCTCAATATGTGTAATAATTATTACCCAGTTGGTTACCTTTGAAACTATGTACCTAGGGGGGAAATGTACGGTTTAGTAGATGGAGAATGGCAGTTAGCAATCTTTTTAGTGGTAGCATCCGTGGCGTTACTCGTCATGGCTCACCTTATTCCTGGAAAATCCACAAAATCCGCCCAACAGAGCGAGATTTTACAGAAGGAACGAAGTGCTAACAAGCCGGAATAGACTTAATTAAAAGATAACAGGGCTCTCGTTAATTCGAGAGCCCTGAAACATTTTTGTAGTAAAAAGCCTAATAATTGCTACAATAATTAAATATGAAAGAAATTATCAGAATAATTGGTTACTCAGCAAGCCTGTGGCGTTATTACCTCACAATTAGCTTCTTCGTGGTTGTACTTTCGTTATTAAATCTAGCATCTCCTTTTATCACCAAAGGCTTAATCGATGGCCTGACGACAAAGTATTCGGGTGGCGCCGTGAGCTTTGGGTATTTTATGGTATTGCTTGGGCTGATGCTACTAGCTAATATCACCATCACACTACTCTCAAACATAAATGGCTTTATAGGCGATAACATGGCCGTAAAGCTCAATAGCCTATTGTCCCGTAGGTATTTTGAGCACCTCATGAAGCTACCAATGAGCTATTTTGATAATGAATTAACCGGTAAAATCACCGCCCGATTAGAGCGCTCAATTACTACAATTAGTATCCTAATGCAAACGCTTGGCAATAATTTCGTGCAGTTCTTCTTGACTACCGCTATAACGCTAATTGTAATTGCATTCTACTCTTGGCAGGTGGCGGTGCTACTCGTAATAATATTCCCTACATACATATGGATTACTCATCTTTCGAGTAAGTCGTGGCAGAAAACTCAAGAGGGTATCAATAAGGACTTAGATAGCGCTAACGGCCGCTTTGTCGAGAGTATTGCACAGGTTCGGGTGGTAAAATCATTTGTTAGCGAAAACCGCGAAGTAGGCTTTTTTGGTCTTAAACGAAAATCTATCGAAGGCCAAACGAAGCTACAGTCCGCGCACTGGCACAAGTATGATGTTATGCGCAGGGTTATTCTAAATATTGTATTTTTTGCCATTTATGTAGTCATCATATGGCAAGGCTACCAAGGAGCTTATGGCTTAGGTACGGTGGTGCTTTTAATTACCCTAGTCATCCAGGCCGAGTTCCCGCTATTTGCTAGTAGCTTTATTATAGATGCCCTGCAAAGGGCCAGCGCTGGTAGCAAGGATTACTTTGAGGTCATGAATACCGAGCCTAGTATTACCGACAAGTCTGATTCTAAAATATTTAAAGTCAAAAAAGGCAAAGTGGAGTATCGAAAGGTTGATTTTGGCTATGAAGGCGGCGCTAGTGTACTAAAGGATGTCAGCTTTACGCTGGAGCCAGGCAGTAAGCTAGCCTTAGTGGGGGAATCGGGTGAGGGCAAAAGCACCATCGCGAACTTGCTTTTGCGCTTCTATGAAGTAAATGCTGGGTCAATATTTATTGATGGTCAGGATGTTAGGGATGTATCGCAAAAAAGCCTCAGGGCTAGTGTCGGGGTGGTATTCCAGGAGCCGTTGCTATTTTCTGGAACAGTCCGAGAAAACATTGCCTACTCCGAACCAAAGGCTAAATTATCGGTAATTATAGCCGCCGCAAAAGCCGCCAACGCCTATGGTTTTATCAGTAAATTACCCAAGGGCCTTGATACTGAGATTGGCGAACGAGGAGTAAAGCTAAGTGGCGGTCAAAAGCAACGCATTGCCATAGCTCGGGCAATTGTTAAGGATCCAGCGATATTAATTCTCGATGAGGCCACCAGCAGCCTTGATAGTAAAGCCGAGCACGAAGTCCAGCAGGCACTAGAGCGGCTAATGGAAAATCGCACCACGCTTATTATTGCTCATCGTCTGAGTACGATAGCTAATGTCGATACTATTGTTGGGCTTCGCAAAGGCCGAGTGATAGAACAGGGCTCACCAGCTGAGCTCAAAGATGGTAATGGTATCTATGCCGAGCTACTAAAGCTTCAGACTCTCGGCCAAACGGAAGTCGGCCAAGCCAAACTCAAGAAATACGATATTTCGAGCTAAGACAGACAAATTATCAACTTATGAACACAGCTAAGCCATATAAATTTTATAATCTGATATCTAAAGGCAAGCCCTCGCTGAATCAGCAATTTGAATTTGGCTTTGGCAAAAAAATAGTATTTCTGCACGGTCTTGGCTCATCTGGTCGTTACTGGTCCGAGACATCACGCCTTTTGGCGGGCCATTACCGCACTTTTAGCTTCGATCTACTAGGCTTTGGCGAATCCCCAAAGCCTAACGAACTCGACTACTTTCTATGGCAACAAGCCGATGCTCTTAGGCAGGGTCTGTGGGATAGACGAATATGGGGTAGGGTTAATATCGTCGGCCATTCACTCGGCGGTTTGGTGGCATTAGAATTTGCCAAGCGTTATCCAAAAAAAGTTTCTTGTTTGGTGCTGTCGAATATACCGGTCATATTACAAAGATCAGAACATCAGCGTGTCGAGAAAAACTATGCACTGATTTACGAGCTATTAAAAAATGAGCTACATCGCAAGGGGCTCAAGACCGTCCGTAGCTCAAAAGTTATTCAGCATAAGATACTACCGCGCTACGCCAAAACGAAGCTTGCCCAGAAGGTCTTCTCAGACTACGATCTGGATCATATCAGCCGATATGCCTACAACCAGTCGATCAAAAACTCAATCGAGAGTCAGCAGACAATGCAGGGTTTAGATAAGATTAAGGCACCAGTCTATATTGTTAGAGCAAGCAAAGACCGCGCGGTTATAAAAGGCAATGTTTCTAAGCTAGCCAGCCATGTAGCTAATTCGAAAATAATTGATGTTGTGGGTGGACACCAGTATCCGATTCAGCACGCTGGGGGGTTTGCCAAGATAATCATTGATAATTTGCACTAAACTACATAAATACCAATATCCTAGCTCTAGTTTGCCACATAAAGCTATTGACATAGCAGGCTTAAAGATGTAGAGTCTGGCGTATCCGAACCGAACATTACGATTTTTAGGAGGTGTAATGAAACTCGGGTACTTTACCCCCAGCCAAGCCCTCCAGGAGCTAGAAAGAATTCTAGCCGATGGAAGGGTGGTAGAGGTACAAATGAGGGGCTCAGAAGCCCACCTTTGCTCTTCTGCTCCAAATGCTGAATTGGCAAAACTCATTTCTGGACATAGCTCTTATGAGTTTTGTTCTGAGGCTACTATCTCCGAAAACGGAGAAAATAAACTAGTCCTAACCATTATCCCGGTCAATTGATCCCGCCCCTGTAATTTGGGGGCGGGATTAAACTTGAAAAATCAGTTTTGTTCTGCTATTATTATCACGCAAAAGTAATTTAACGAAACATATTGATTATTAGCTCCTCCCGCTTGGGAAAATCAATAGATGCAAATTAAGGAGATTTACACAATTATGGCAAAGACAACACAGGCTGATCCAAAAAAGCCTATCAAAGAATCTATTAAGGCTGATGATACATTATTGAAACAGCTTCTAGAGGCAGGCGCTCATTTTGGGCACCGGCAGGATCGCTGGAACCCTAAGATGAAACCTTATATCTACGGAGCCAGGGGCGGAGTACATATAATTGACCTTACAAAGACCCACGACCAGCTGTTGATAGCCGAGAAGTTCATTGAAGACACCACTAAAATAGGCGGCACAATCTTATTTGTTAGCACCAAGCGCCAAGCTCGCCCAATTATTCAAAAGGCCGCCAGCGACACAGCGATGCCCTTCGTAATCAATCGATGGCTAGGTGGGATGCTGACTAATTTAGAAACAATCCAGACACGAGTTACTAAGCTCAAGAAGCTCCAGGAGGAATCGAGTGAGGGGAGCTTGGTGGGCACTAAAAAAGAACGCGCTGATCAAGAGCGCGAGATGGAAAAACTAAGTAAGGTGTTCACAGGAATATCCGAGATGCAAAATTTGCCATCGGCAGTATTTATCGTGGATATAATGCGCGACGACATCGCTGTTTCTGAGGCCAATAAGCTAGGGATCCCAATTGTTGCAATTTGCGATACCAATACCAATCCCGAACTAATAACATACCCCGTAGCTGCTAACGATGATGCCGTAAAGACTATAAGCCTGATCGTTTCAAGAATAACAGCGGCGGCTCTGCGAGGCAGTGAGCTTTATAAAGCCAAAACAGCTGAGTCCGCCCAAAAGGAAGCAGCCAAGAATAATCAGGAGGAAAAGTAATTGAACATAGACGATATTAAAAAACTGCGTGAATCTACCGGGGCTGGCATGATGGACGCCAAGTCGGCACTTGAAGAGGCTAAGGGGGATTTTGATAAAGCCGTAGTGGTGTTGCGCAAAAAAGGCCTCGCCAAGGCTGCTAAGAAAGCCGAGCGTACAGCTGCGGTCGGAGTAGTAGAGAGCTATGTACATAGCGATAAGATTGGCGTTCTGGTGGAGGTTAATTGCGAGACCGACTTCGTAGCACGCACCGATGATTTTAAGTTATTTACCAAGGATATTGCCATGCATATTGCTGCCGCCAACCCTACCTATCTCCTGCCCAGTGATATTTCGCAAAATGATCTAGACAAAGAGAAAGAAATATTCGCAGATGAGCTTAAGGCTAGCGGCAAGCCAGCCGAGCATGCTGAAAAGATTATAGAAGGCAAATTGGCTAAGTGGTATGAGGATGTCTGCCTTATGAACCAACCTTTCATAAAGGACCCCAGCCAGACTATAGAGCAGCTCAGGCAAGCTCTTGTTGGAAAGCTCGGCGAGAATATCATAATTCGAAGGTTTAGCCGTATTGAAGTGGGTGGCTTAGAATAGCCTTCTCGGCTATACTATAACTCATGGAAACTCAACTACTAAAGTCGGCCGAGGCTAAATTCAAAGCCACCCTAGAACACTTCGAGAGTGAGCTGACGGGTGTAAGGACTGGCCGAGCTAGTGCAGGGTTGGTAGACACTATTCGAGTCGAAGTTTACGGCCAGTCGATGCCCTTAAAAACAATCGCAACCATCTCAACCCCAGATGCCAAAACCATTCAAATCCAACCCTGGGATCAGTCTAATTTATCATTTATCGAAAAGGCTATTAGCGAAAATCCAAATCTCGGCCTCAACCCCAGTAACGACGGTAGAGTAATTCGAATTGCTGTCCCTGCTTTATCTGAAGAGACCAGAATCCAACTCATTAAGCTAGTCAAGGAAAAGGCCGAATTGGCTAATGTTAGTTTGCGCAACGGTAGGCATGAAGCCCTTAACACAGCCAAAACCAAAGAAAAAGCTAAAGTGCTTACCCAGGATCAAGTAACTAAGCTCCAAAAGGCGATAGATAGCCTTATTGATACCTACAATAAGAGTGTTCAAGCTATAGTCGTTAAAAAAGAACAGGAACTGATGTCGGTTTAATGGCCATCCAAGCACACCACAATGCTGGATTACCTCGCCATATTGGGTTTATTTTAGATGGGAATCGTCGGTGGGCGAAAGAAAAAGGGCTACCCAAACTAGTAGGGCACAAAAAGGGCTATGAGAACCTTAAGACGATATCTCAGGCCTGTTTTGACAAAGGAATCGAGGTCGTATCAGCCTATATATTTTCCACTGAAAACTGGAATAGGGAGGCCGATGAAGTAGATTATTTGATGGGGCTAGCTCTTAAGCTATTTAAGACCGACCTAGAAGAGTTGATGCAGAAAAACATCAAGGTGGTAGTTTCTGGTTCTAGGGATAAGCTTGCCGCCAATATCCTGGAGGCCATGGACGAAACTATTTCAAAGACCAAAGATAACACCTCGGGTATTATTAATGTCTGTTTCAATTATGGTGGCCAGGCAGATATTGTATCTGCAGTTGCTGCAATTATTAAAAATAAAGTAGACCCAAGCAAGATAACCCCTCAGCTTATTCGATCTGAGCTGAGCCACCCAGAGCTACCGCCGGTCGATTATATAGTTAGAACTTCTGGCGAACAGCGACTAAGCAACTTTTTGCTCTGGGATAGTGCCTATGCCGAGCTAGAATTTGTCGATGTCCACTGGCCGGGGTTTAAGCTACAAGACCTCGAAGCTGTTCTGGACGAATATAAATCCCGTAAAAGGCGATTTGGCAGCTGATGATTAATATATTATTTATAATTATAATATTTTCATTGCTTGTTATCGCGCACGAATTAGGCCATTTTATAGCCGCTAGGCGTAACGGCGTGGCTGTCGATGAATTCGGCATTGGCTTTCCGCCAAAATTATTCGGGCTCAAGAAGCGAGGCACGCTTTATAGTATAAATCTGCTACCAATCGGTGGATTTGTTAGGCTCAAGGGAGAAGATGACCAAGTAGTAGGTAAGGATAGCTTTTCGGCTCAACCCTATAAGGCCAAGACCAAAATAATATTAGCAGGTGTAGCTGTAAACCTAGCCATCGCGTATGCCATACTGCTAATTTTGATGGTAGCTGGCTTGCCAGCAATACTGCCTAATGGCTTTGTTAATGTTGGGCCTATTAAGCCCGCCAGCATCGAAAAATCTGCTCTTTTGACAGTTTCAGTGGCTAAGGGCTCGGCCGCAGAGAAAGCTGGTTTGAAGCCAGGCACCGAAATTATCCAGCTCAATAGTACTCCGGTTCTTAGCTTTGATCAGCTCAGAGACTTTACTCAAGCCAACGCTGGCCAAGAGGTTTTGATAACTACTCGTAAAAACGGCGAGACCAAGCAGGTGCAGGTTCAGCTCGGCAATGATCCCGAGGCTGGCTATCTAGGGCTAGTTGCTCAGCCAATCGAAATTGCACGATATTCTCCCATTACTGCGATTTTTGCCGCTGCCATCGGAGTAGTCCAGCTGGCACTGGCCACCTTAGCTGCCTTCGGAAGTTTTATAGCTGGGCTATTTACTAAGGCTCAAGTAAGTAGTAGCGTGGCAGGCCCAGTAGGCATAGTGGGCCTATTTACAGGCGTGATGCAATTTGGTTGGCGTCATGTACTGGCCTTCATCGCTTCAATATCTTTAAGCCTAGCAGTTATCAATAGCCTGCCAATACCAGGCCTGGACGGCGGCAGATTTGCCTTAATAACTCTAGCTAGGCTAGGCTTTAAAATAACTCCCAAAAACGAGGCCCTGGTTCATTACTTTGGCTTCGGGTTTTTGATTATTTTGATAGTAATTGTAACAATCTCGGATATATCGCGACTTTAGCTCTGGTCAGTACTCTACTAGCTTGGTAGACTAGTATCTATGATAGATTCAATTTTGGGTAAATTTTCGCACGATATCGGCATAGACCTAGGTACTGCCAATACCTTAGTTTATGTCCGCGGGAAAGGCATAGTCGTAAATGAGCCTTCGGTGGTCGCGATTAATACCAAGAACCGCCAGATCCTGGCAATAGGCGATGAAGCTAAGCGAATGGTCGGCAAAACCCCAGCCAATATCGTGGCCACAAGGCCTCTTGTAGATGGAGTTGTTAGTGATTTTGAAATTACAGAACAGATGCTGCGATATTTCATCGAGAAGGTCCATCGTGAAAGCTTCGTACTATTCCCTAGACCTCGAGTAGTAATTGGTATTCCATCGGGTGTTACTGAAGTCGAACGGCGCGCCGTTGAGGACGCCGCCACCAATGCAGGTGCTAGGCAAGCTTTTTTGATAGAAGAGCCTATGGCCGCCGCGATTGGTAGCGGGCTATCTATCCATGATGCGGCCGGCAGTATGGTGGTTGATATTGGCGGCGGAACTAGCGAGGTGGCGGTTATTAGCCTCGGGGGGATAGTAGCCAGCCGATCCATAAGAATTGCAGGTGATGAGCTGACAGAGGATATAATTAGCTATTGCAAAGAGGAGTTTAGCCTCCACATAGGGGAAAGAACAGCCGAGAGCATTAAAATAAATATTGGCTCAGCGGTGAAGCTTAATAAGATTCTGGAGGCTCCAGTCAGAGGCCGAGACATGGTAACGGGCCTGCCCAAGGAAATAATTGTAAATTCTAATCAAGTGCGCCAGGCTCTAGCTAAAAGCGTACGATCCATTGTCGATGCTGTTAAATACACTATCGAGGAGACCCCACCCGAACTGCTGGCCGACATCATGGACAAGGGAGTATACCTGGCTGGCGGCGGCGCACTATTAAGAGGCCTCGATGCCCTGCTTGCCCAGCAAACTAAGATGCCCGTGCACATTGCAGCCGATCCTTTAACCTCAGTCGCCAGAGGAACTGGAATGGTCCTGGAGGACCTGGATAGCCTTAAGGATGTGCTGGTCTCAACTCAGTACGAGAAGGCACCCTACTAGGAGCCCTCATGAAGCAAAGATACTCCGTTACAGTAGTTGTAATATGCCTAGTGGCATTGTTGGTAATAGCCCTACGCTACGCTGGCGGATTCTGGCCCTTTAGGATTATTAATGACCAAATCATCAACCCTATTGGGGCCGGGATTAGCCAGGCCGGTCGTGGACTTAGGGATAATATAGAATTAATCACCAGGGCATCGGAGCTATCGCAGATTAGTAAAAACCAGGATGCAGAAATATTAGAGCTCAAAAACCAGCTCTCCAGCCTTAAGGAAATCGCTAATGAAAACGAACAGCTCCGAGGCCAGCTAAAGTTTAATGAACGATTGTCGTTAAATCTTACGGCCGCGCGAGTAGTGTCTAGCGAAGGCACTAGTCTGCGTAAGTACATCACCATAGATCGTGGCAAAAACAGCGGCCTGGCCAGCGGCATGGCGGTGCTTTCGTCGGGCGTGTTAGTAGGTACTATAGATCGAGTTGAGGACTTTAGCTCGACGGTGTTTCTGACCTCCGATCCAGAGTTTAGGATTAGAGCAATAGGCCAGGATGGCAGAGCCCAGGGGATAGTGCGTGGCCAGCTCGGCCAAGGCTATCTATTCGAAAAGATCACCCAGGCCGAATCTATAACCATCTCCGAACAAATCGTGTCGTCAGGCTCAGGGCTAGTACCCAAGGGGATCTTGATAGGTCAAGTGGAGTCTATCTCGAAGAGTGATAATGCCGTATTCCAGTCGGCCCAGCTCAAGCCGCTGGTCGACCTGTCTAGGCTCGAGGTGGTATTTGTAGTAACGGGTCTCAAGCAATGAAGACAGTATTATTAGCCATCGCCCTAGTTATCAGTATTTTGCTACAATTATTTTTCCTACAAAGCTGGCAAGCAGATGGTATTTCAGCCAATGTCGTGTTGGCATATTTGGCCATAATTAGTATTTATACCAGCACCGAGCAAATGCTCTGGATGTCGCTCTTTGCCGGGCTATCGAGCGATATTTATTCTTCAGGAGACTTTGGATTCTACTTAGGCTTTTATCTATTAGTAGCAGTTGCTTGTAAGTACTTGTTTAAGTTTGGAAGCCAGGAGCATTCCTGGTGGAAGCCGATATTTTTTTTAGCTTTCGCGGCTAGCGCCCAGAGCCTAGTGGTTAGCCTGCCTCTTTACAGTTCCAGCCCTGCCTGGCAAGTGACACAACAAGCCCTGACCTTCGTTATATTAACTGTAGGGGTGGGGGTTTTGTGGTATTTACTATTAAGCCAACTACTCGAGATGGCAAATAGAATTAAACTGCCAGGAATATTAAATATCAAATGAGTATATTCGGAGAATTCTACCAAAAACCCATAAAGTTCAAACGGAACAAAAAAGAACTTATAGTGTCTCAAAGCGAGGACTGGAGTGCAGCCATCTTATCTGGGTCAAGCGAACTTACAGCCAGCGAATCGACGGTGCCAAGATATATTTATTTAGGCCTGGCGATAGTTTTAACCTTGGCCACGAGCCTACTACTGTGGAGACTGTTCTCGATCCAGATCGTGCAGGGCCAGCGAAATACGCTGCTGGCTAATGGCAATAGAATAAGGACCACCACAATACCAGCCCCAAGGGGCGCAATATATGATCGAAACGGCACGCTCTTGGCAAGAAATAGCGCCCTCTACGACTTGGTAGCCACACCTTCTCAGCTACCCAAGGCCGATAGCGATATTTCACAAATAGCGGCAGACTTGGCCGTTGTCTTGGGCTCCAGCCAGACCGAGCTTTATCAGAGCCTCATAAATATACAAAAAAGCGATCAGCCAGAAGTGGTGTTGGCCGCAAATATCGATCGTGAGAAGTCGCTGCAGGTAGAGGAAAAGAGTCGTCTTTTGCAGGGGCTATCGCTGGAAACAACACCTCAAAGGGAGTACCTAGATAAAGGCTTGCTTGCTCATTTTTTAGGTTATATAGGTAGGATCTCGCAGGAAGAATGGAAGGAAAATCCCGAATATCGACCTGTTGATGTTATCGGGAAGAGCGGAATAGAGAAGAACTATGAGTCAGAGCTCAGAGGTATTGCAGGTAAAGAGCAAGTTGAGGTCGATGCATCTGGGCGCCCAATAAGGTTTTTAGCCAGAATCGAACCTGTTGCTGGTAAAAATATCAATCTAAGCATCGATTGGGAGCTCCAGCAGCAGATGTATAATTCCGTTAAATCGGCAGCCGAAAAAGCTGGTTCTAAAGCTGGGTCGGCTGTTTCGCTGGATCCCCAGACGGGAGAAGTTTTAGCAGCAGTCAATTACCCCACCTATGATGGCAATTTGTTCGCCAAAGGCATTAGCCAGGCCGATTATAATAATTTGCTCAATGACGAATCAAAGCCTTTGAATAATCGACTCAGCTCTGGTAGCTATCCAATCGGTTCGGTGGTAAAGCCCTTTATATCGGCCGCAGCCTTACAGGAAAATGTAATCAATTCTGGCACCTCGGTGGTCGATAAGGGTAAGCTCGAAGTACCCAACATCTACAATCCCTCAGTGGTCTACACTTTCAAGGGCTGGAAGCCTGAAGGTCTGGGAACTGTCAATGTCGTAAAAGCAATTCAGATGAGCTCCGATATATTCTTCTATCAGGTGGGCGGCGGCTTCCAGAGCTTTCAGGGCCTCGGGGAGAAACGATTGCTGGATTGGTATTCTAGGTTTGGATTCGGCTCTAAGACAGGCATTGATATAGGCGAGGAAAGCTCTGGATCGCTACCAAGCCCTGAGCAGAAGAAAAAACAAACCAACGAAGCCTGGTATGTAGGCGATACCTATAATATATCTATTGGCCAAGGCGATATGAGAGCCACGCCGTTACAGGTGGCAGTCGCTAATGCTGCAATCGCCAATGGCGGCAAGATAATCAAGCCACATTTGCTCCGTAGTACCTCTCAATATGGAGTAGGGCTAAATAATGTTGGCGTGAGTATTGTAAGGTCGAACTTTGTATCCGAGGCCAACTTGCGGCTTATCCAGCAGGGCATGGAAGATGCCGTAAATGGGGGAACGGCTTGTTGCAGTATCAAATCAGAGGTACCCGTGCAAGTAGCAGGTAAGACCGGCACAGCAGAAACCTCATCTGAGGGCTTTGATGGCAAAAATCCCCGAACCAAGCCCCATGCCTGGTTTAGTTCCTACGCACCAGCCATCAATCCCAGAATAGCCACCGTGGTGATGATCGAAAACTCAGGCGAAGGATCCGAATTCGCAGTGCCCGCAAGCAAGGATATACTCAAGTGGTACTTCGCTAACAGATGAAATAATAATAGGTAGCGAGGTTTGACAGCGGGTCTGATATTTGCGATAATAAAAACAAACAACTAAGAATTATGGTTGATTTGCCCTAGATTTAAATCACGCCTCATGGCGAGTTTTTCTTTTTAGAGGCTAGTATATTTAGAGAGGTACACCAATACAATGTCCAAACAAAATGATTTTTATTTAACTAAAGAAGGCCTTGCAGAGCTTCAGGCCGAGCTTGATAACCTTAAAACTACCAAGCGCAAAGAAGTTGCTAATGCCCTTAAAGAGGCTAAAGAATTCGGCGACCTCAGCGAAAATACTGATTGGGATGATGCCAAATCTCGGCAGCTCTTTATCGAAGGCCGTATTTCGGAGCTTGATAATATTCTAAAGCACGCTAAAGTAATAGAAAAATCTAACACTAGCTCCGTGGTTGTAGGCTCTACCGTAGAGGTAGAACTCGAAAATGATCACCATACATTCAGGATTGTCGGCTCCACAGAGGCCAATCCAGATAAGGGTAAGATTTCCGACGAGTCTCCTATCGGTAAGGCCCTTATGGGCAAGAAAATAGGCGAACACGCAGAGGTCCAAATTCCTGCTGGCTCAATCACCTACCGAATACTAGATGTCAAATAGGTTCCTGGCGCCTTAGCTTGTTGGCCCATAGTCGGGTATAATTAAAAACTATGAACGATAATAACCAGAGTAACTATTGGCTAGATATATTAATATCAAGGATAATCACGGCCCACCCAACAGGCGAGCTGATTGTATCTAGTGGTATATCTCCATCGGGTCCGTATCATGTTGGTCATGGCCGAGAGATACTCACAGCCGACTCAATTTATCGCGGGTTGCGCGAGGCTGGAAGGCAAGTCCGGCACTTGCACTTCGTGGACGCCCACGATACCCTGCGCAAACGCTACCCATATCTCCCAGAATCATACGAACAAGAAGCCGGCAAGCCACTATACAAAGTCCCGGCACCAGATGGTAAATCTGAAAATTATGCTAAGCAGTACTTTTCAGATTATCAAAAGAGCGCTAAAAAGCTGGGGATTGAAATGGAGATAATCTGGACCAACGAACTCTATGAATCTGGTGTATTTTCAGATGCCATTGGGCTTTGCCTTAGAAAGCGCGACGAAATCGCCAAGATTCTTTTTGATATTAGTGGTCGGGAAGTATCAGAAGATTGGCAGCCTATTCAGATTCTCGATCAATCAACAGGCAAGCTCAATACCGCTAAGTTTATAGGTTACGACCATGACACCCAAAAAGCTCATTACTTAGGGGAAGATCAAAATGAATATTTCGCAGATGCCAGCAAGGGCCAGATTAAGCTGGATTGGCGGCTAGATTGGACAGCTCGCTGGAAACTCTATGGCGTTATGATCGAGGGTTTTGGAAGGGAGCATGCCACTAAAGGGGGAAGCTATGATACTGGGGTGGTTTTAGCCAAAGAAATATTTGCTATCGATGCGCCAATACCCGTGCCCTATGACACAATCAACCTCAAAGGGGAGTCTAAAAAGATGAGCTCCTCTCTTGGTAATTTAGTAAGCCTGATAGATTCTCTAGAAATTATTCCGCCAGAGGTGCTCAGATACTTCACTTTCAAGAGCCGCCCCGAAAAGCAGCTTGGCTTCGACCCCGGGCTGGGCCTCTATACATTAATGGATGAATACGCCAAAACTGAATCAGCCACCTTAGCAGGCGAAGAGCCAGCTTTTAAGCGAGCCTGGCAGATAGCCAGCTTATCTGGCGATCAGCATGTTGTTAGCACTGTGCCCTTCTCTCATATCGTGACCCTCTACCAGACTGCCAGAGGAGAAGCTGTTGTTATTCTGGAGATGCTCGAGCGCACTGGCCATAAGGCTGCCGTACAGACCCAATCTGAATCCATACTGCGCGAATTAAAGTATGTCAAGAATTGGATAGATCGTTATGCCCCGGAAAATATTAAATTTGAAATACAAAAGAAGCTGCCAGAACTTGAAATTAGTAAGGCTCAACATCAGTTCTTGGCTGGGTTACTCGATAAAATTAAGCCTTCATCCATGCAGGCCGATGAAATCCACAAGGCAGTTTATGACAGCGCTATGGCATCTGATTTGAAGCCAGCTGAAGCATTTAAGCTTATTTATAGGCTATTTTTAAATAAAGACCAGGGGCCGAAAGTTGGCTTTTTCCTTTCTAGCCTAGACAAAGACTTCGTATTAAATAGAATTGCACTAAAAGGGTAGTATAATTAAGCTATGTTAGACATACGATTTATCAGAAAAGATCCAGAGGCCGTTAAGCAAAATGCAATAAATAAGGGCTACGAAATCGATATTGCGTCCATCCTTGATTTGGATGAGAACCGTCGAGATCTTATTCTTAAAACCGAAACTCTGCGCGAGCGGCGCAACGACTTGTCTAAATCTAAAGACCAAACTTCAGATACAATCTCTGAAGCCAAGGCTATTCGAACAGAATTGGCTGGGTTAGAGAGCGAATTGGCCGTCATCGAGGAAAAATTGAACTTAAAGCTCAGAGTAGTACCAAATATGGCGCTCAAAGAAGTCCCTATCGGAAAATCAGAAAACGATAATGTCGTCCTAAAGACAGTCGGGACTAAGCCTGAATTTGATTTCAAGCCTAAAAGCGATGAAGAGCTTGGCGAATTACACGGCTTTATTGACAAGCAGAGGGCTGCAAAAGTGGCTGGGGCCAGATTCGCCTATCTAAAAGGTAAAATTGTTCGGTTGCAGTTTTCCCTCATCGAAATGGTGATGGATATACTAACCGACGAAATAGTCATTAAAGAAATAATCAAAACGCAGGGCCTTAATATAAAGCCCACTCCATTTGTACCAGTGCTGCCACCATACTTAATAAAAACCGAGCCATATATGGCATCCGGAAGGCTCGATAGCGAAGAAGTCACCTATAAGCTAGAAAACGACGAACTTTGGCTAAATGCAAGTGCTGAGCATAGCTTGTGTACTATGTATATGAATGAAAAAATCTCTCATAAGGATCTGCCCATAAGAATGCTTGGCTATTCCACTAGCTTCCGGCGCGAAGCCGGCAGCTATGGTAAAGACAGTGAAGGGCTATTTAGGATGCATCAATTCGATAAGCTCGAAATGGAAATATTTTCAACAGCTGACACCGGCCAAGAAGAACATAAGCTTCTGGTAGCGCTTCAAGAGTATTTATTGCAGCAATTGGAATTGCCTTATCAGGTAATACAAAAATGTTCAGCCGATATTGGTAGGCCAAATGCCCAAGGGGTTGATATCGATACCTGGGTCCCTACCCAAAACAAATATCGCGAAACTCACACTGCTGACTACATGACAGACTACCAGGCAAGGAGCTTGAATACCAAAGTGAAGCTCGAAAGCGGCGAGTCCGAGTTCGTTCACACCAACGATGCCACGGCCTTTGCAATGGGCCGGATATTAAAAGCTATCCTGGAGAACTTCCAACAGGCTGATGGTAGAATCAAATTACCAAAAGCCTTGGCGAAGTATTTTGGAGCCAATGAACTTTAATTAATAAAGGAGGTCCTCATGATAAAGATCCAGCTAACAGGGCGTAAATTTGAGATTGAACCAGAAATCAAGAAGTATGTCGAGCGAAAGCTCGGAGGATTAGATAAATATTTGCCTCGCGGCCATATCAACCAGGGCATGAGCGTAGAAATATTAAAGGACCCATCAGGCAAGGAAGATAATCGCTATAAGGTCATCGCCGTTCTAAAAGTGCAGGGGCCAGATCTAGTGGCCGAGACTGCCACCATAAACCCACATTCGGCCATTGATATCGTGGAACAAAAGTTAAAAATCCAAATACGGAAGTATAAGGAAAAGCAAAAACCTCGTCGCATCGGCATTAAAGAGCTGTTTGATAAAATCAGATCGCACTAACCAAGCGACTCCTGTATAATATAAATTATGTCATTTATAACCAAAATATTTGGTGACCCAAACGAGCGGGAAATCAAAAAAGATCGATTAATAGTCGATAAGATTAATGCCTTAGAAGCTAATACCAAAGCCCTGACTGATAAGCAGCTAACAGCCAAGACGGCTGAGTTTAAAAAGAGGCTTGGCAAACAGGAAACTCTGGATGATATCCTACCAGAAGCCTTTGCTGTAGTTCGTGAGGCTTCAAGGCGCCGGCTAGGCCAAAGACACTTCGATGTACAGCTCATCGGCGGGATTGTTTTGCATGAAGGTAAAATCGCCGAAATGCGTACTGGAGAGGGCAAGACCTTGGTTGCAACGCTAGCTTTGTATCTAAATGCCCTGGAAGGCAAGGGCGCTCATTTGGTTACCGTTAACGACTATTTGGCCAGGATCGGTGTAGGCTGGATGGGTGAAATATATCATTCTTTGGGGCTTTCTTCGGCCGTTGTTTTGCCACAGGGAGCATTTTTGTTCGATCCAGACTTCAGCGACGAGTCCCACCACGATCCACGCCTATGGCACCTTAGGCCTATCACCAAGCAAGAGGCTTATCGAGCCGATATCACTTATGGCACAAATAACGAGTATGGTTTTGATTACTTGCGCGATAATATGGTTTCGGATTTAGATCAATGTTCACAGCGAAAGCTAAACTATGCGATAGTCGACGAAGTAGATTCTATCTTGATAGATGAAGCCCGTACGCCACTTATTATTTCTCAGCCCGCAGGCAAAAGCACTGAGCGATATCAGTCTTTCGCTAAGCTCGCTACCAAACTCAAGCGGGATACAGATTACACCGTAGATGAAAAACAGAAGGCCGTGAGCCTAACCCCCAAAGGCATCACCCAGATAGAAGTCGATCTAGGTGTGGAAAATGTCTACGATGCCGAGCACATCGAATATGTACACCACATCGAGCAGAGTCTTAAGGCCGAGGCTTTATTCGTGAAAGACAAAGATTATGTGGTTAGTGAGGGCGAGATAGTTATTGTCGATGAGTTCACCGGTAGGCTATTGGCAGGCCGTCGCTACTCGGAGGGTCTACACCAGGCTATTGAAGCCAAAGAAGGCGTGATTGTCCAGGCAGAATCCCAGACCTTAGCCACGATCACCTTCCAGAATTACTTCAGGCTTTACGGTAAGCTATCTGGGATGACAGGTACTGCCCAGACCGAGGCCGAAGAGTTCGCAAAAATATACAAGCTCGAAGTTACCCGAATTCCTACCCATAGGACCATGATAAGAACCGACCTCAAAGACCGTATTTATAAATCCGAGGCTACCAAGTTTGCTGCTGTAGTTGAGGAAGTCAGGGTTAGGATCGCTAAAGGTCAGCCCGTACTGCTGGGTACTTCTAGTATTGAAAAGAACGAAATAATGAGCCAGCTACTATCTAAGGCGGGTATCGCCCATGAGCTACTAAATGCCAAAAACAATGAGAGAGAAGCCGAAATTGTGGCTTTGGCGGGCCAGCAAAAGTCTGTCACCTTGGCCACCAACATCGCAGGCCGCGGGACCGATATAGTGCTAGGCGAAGGAGTCAAGGAGCTAGGTGGGCTGCATGTAATAGGCACAGAGCGCCATGAATCTAGGCGCATTGATAATCAGCTCCGGGGTAGGGCTGGGCGGCAGGGCGATCCAGGATCGAGCCAGTTTTTTGTTAGTGTTGAGGATGATCTTATGCGAATATTTGGTGGAGAACGAATTGGCTCACTGATGTCAGGCTTGAATTTGCCAGACGACATGCCAATAGAGAATAGTGTTATATCTAAGTCGCTCGAAACAGCTCAAAAACGAGTTGAGGGCCAGAACTTCGATGCCCGTAAGCATTTGGTGGAATACGATGATGTAATGAACTCCCAGCGCGAGATCATCTATGCCAAGCGCCGCAAGTACCTGGAGGGCAAGGACCTCAGAGCCGAAGCAGAGTCCATGTACTCGCAGGAGTTTGGCGATATCGTGAGCGCTAACACCAATCCCAAGACAGGCTCTGTGGATCTGGTTCAAGTTCAGGCATCGGCAGCTATGATTAGCCCCTTGCCAGACGATTGGTCCAGCAAAATTGATACCAAAGTCCCGGATCTGATCACCAAAGACCTTGTGGCGAGAGTCGGAAATATCCTCGATCAGCGCGGAAAGGATGTCGGTGAAGATGTCCTGGCAGTTATCCTTAGGCTAGTTTTTTTAAGAACCATCGACAGTGCTTGGCTCGATCACCTCGAGACAATGGATCATCTGCGCGAGGGAATTGGTTTGCGCGGCTACGGCCAGCGCGACCCTCTTGTCGAATACAAGGCAGAGGCATTTGGGCTATTTACCAGGCTCCAGGCCTCGATTATTTCTGAAGTAGTTACCACTTTGCCGAAGGTAGATATACGCAAGCAGCCGGAGCATGCCGAGGCCGTTGATACCGAAATAACCTCAGGAGCCGAGATGGCTAATGCCAACATGGAGAGTTCCATTAAAAAACAATCTCAAGCGGGTAATGTCAGGACTCAAATAAAGCGCCCCATCAGGCAGCCCGAATTAAAGCCTATGCGTAAAAAATCTAAAAACAAGAAAAAAAGGCGTAAATAGCTCCTGATAGCTATTGATTATTTATAAGGTATTTAGTATTATAAACATAACTACTTAAGGAGGGTTAATGAAAGATAAAACTAAGGATAGGGTAAGTTCGGTTCAGCTCGAGATCTTCGCAGAAAACTTACTCGAAGAAAAGCCCCTCTATAATATCGACGAAGAAACTATTGTCCAGATGAGAGAGGACCTGGTAGATAGACTTGTCCAGGTTACCAATAAAACCATAGTCGAAAACATCCCTGCCGAAAAACTATTTGATTTTGAGAAGCTTATCGATTCCTCACCCAAACCTTCCGAAATCCAGGCTTTTATCGAAGATAATGTTCCAGAGTTGGCACCAAAACTCACTGAAGCCTACTTTAATTTCCGTAAAATATACTTAGGTTTGTAAGGTATAAGTATTTTGCCTAATAAACTCTCATCCCCCAGCCCCTCATATTCCAGCCCCTTATCTCCAAGTCCTTATGAGGGTCTCACCGGAAAATCTAAAGTTGGCAGCACGCCTTCACTTGACGGTATTACCCCTACAGCTCTGGGCAATCCCGACGGCAGCGATCTTGCAGGATCAACATCAGAAAAGCGACCAGGGAGGCCACGGAAAGAACCAGCGAGGAGTTCTGATATAAAACGAATGCCCGAATGGAAGAATACCAACAAGTCCTCTACAGCCAGCCGTTCTTCTGCAGACGAACCCACGCCTCAGCGCAGTAAGCCAGAAGCTCCTGCACCTCAACCCAAAAAGCAAGAAGCTCTTGCACCCGAACCTGCCCCTGCACCCAGCCAGCCAGAAGCTCCCGCCCAGGCCGAACAGTCAGCTTCACCGCAGCTCCAAGCGCTGACGGAGCCAAGCCCAAGGGCTGATGAGACGATAGATGATTATTACCAGCGGCTATTCGGCTTGAGTTTTGAAGAGGCCCAGGACCGTAAAGGGGATACAAATCTTTTGAGCCCGCAGCAGAAGGGTGCCTTGACAAGAGAACGCAACAGGCTCGATAAACATCTCCGCAGCCTAGACTCACAAGACAGCGATCTACCAGCTGCGGAAACCAAAAGGCTGCAAGACCTTAATTTCGTGCTGGAAAATGCGCAGCCATTTGAACCTGGGAACAACGATGATCCGAATCTCAGATGGCGACTCCCCAGCCTCGCATCCGATAAAATGACGGTTCCTGATGCAACCTCCGAAACTAACGCCCCGACGCCAACTATCCTTGATCCGCTTACAGTAGCTGACGCTCTAGAAAGCCCGTATACAAGCCTCATAGAATCACTTAGCTTAGAGCTCGACAGCAGTGAAACCGTCGTCATTGCGGGCCAATCATACAATAAAGGCGATACCGTGTTCTATACTTCAGGTGCAGGCAATGAGGGTGAATATTTCGTTTTGACAAATACGATTGCAGACCCCCCAGGGTTGGTTTTGCAAAATGTGGAAACGGAACTTGTTTTTGCAATTTCTGGCGATACGGACCCTGCTATGCTCCGCCCCGGCTCGATTGCTAGTCCTGCTGTAGCGCCCACAGGCGAACCTGCGCTAAATTTCAGGCCATACGACGAAACCGATCCGGTCCTGGGTGGCGGCATGGATTCGGAAACCTATAGATTTGATGATATCAAAGATCCAGCCAAGCCTCCTACTGAGGGCCCCATCGATAATCCTCCACAGGAACCAGTTGAAGAGCCTGAGCCTCCTTCGCCGTCCCCAGACCAAGGGCCTATCATATTGTACTCATTGGACACCACTGAAACAGACAAGGCCTTGTCCTTATTGAAAGCAGATGAGCAGGTAGATAAAGAGCTTCAGGAAATTCGAAAGGAACTGTTTGAGCCAAAAAACCCATCAGACAGCAGATTCGCAAGGCTGGTTCAGACAGCAGCAAAAGGGGTTAGATCGACATTTCGTCATCCAATTAAGGCTTTTAAATATATAGCCAGAAGCACAGTAACCAGAGAAGCCACCCGGCAGAGATACGCGAAAGGGCACCTAGAAGCCTCCGAAGGAGTCGATTTCCACGACGCTTTAGCTGGGGATGTGGCTAAGCGATTAGACCTTGGGGAGGACTTCTTGCAAAATGGCGAAAGACTGCTCGGCGAAGACAACTCTGAAGTCAGAGCAGTTAAGGACGCTTTGAATGTAGTTTTTCAGCAGGGTATTGAAGGAACTACAGACAGGGATTCCACACTCAATGACGCCAGGCGTATATTGGCAGAAGCCCCCTGGCTAAAAGGAGGTTCCGATCAAGAAGTCCACATGCTTAAAAATCTTGAAGAGATGTACGATAGGATAACCATCGCCGTCGAGCACGAATCTGGGCTTGCCGCTATCGATGCCGCCTATCAGCTTAAAGGTGGCGAAGTCACACTTGGCGTAAACTCCGAAGCCCACAAGACAGCCACAGATAGAATTATGGAAAAACTCACCAATAGTCGGTTCAAAGCCTTGATAGTAAATGAGGCAACAATAGCTATAGCAGTAGGAGTAGTTGTTAATACGGCAGGTTACCTGGCTCGTAGCAAAGGATCTAGGTATGTCGCGGGGGCGCTGGTAGGTGGTCCTGTCGGTATCGCCTTAGTTGCAGGCTCAGCTGGTTTGTTTGCCGCGGCGAGAGAACGCACCACCTTGCGCCAAGAGCGGGCCTTAAGAATGTATCAGATAGCCTCGGGCCAATCCGAAGTAGCCAATGACAGCGATACGGCTCCTCGATCTACCGAAGTCGATGCCTCACTCTACGAAATGGTATCTGCCAGAGATGTACTCGATGACTTCTCCAGATTAACACCGGATGATCCGGCGACCTTATCATCATCCGAGGCCAGAGAAATTCTAGCAAGTTTGGTTGCCCTCAGAACCAATCAGAGTATCGGCGACGAATCTTCGATAGATCTAATAAAGTATTCCTCCGAGGACATGATTGAGTCCGAAAAGTCGTTATTGATGGTGGCTAGAGCCGAAGCTGAAATATTACTCAGAAATTACTATTCCAACCATCCAGATGAATTGCCAAATATTGCAGGCAGAAATTTTGATGAAAAAATCGCTGCACTTACGGAACTATCCAAGGCGGACTTAAGCTCTAATGAGATAACCGACAGAGACAAAGTTTTCGGTAAGCTAACCAGGAAGCGGGCATTTATGAGGGGTCTTGCTACTGCTGGCTTCGCAGGTGCTGGTAGCTATATATCGGCACAGATGAGCGAGCATTTTAGCCATCAAATTGATGGTAAAACTGTTACAGCAGGCAATCTGGCCAATGACCCCACCACCTATAGTTTTAAGGGGGACACAATAAATATGCCTAAAGGGTATACGATACAAGGCACCTCGATTCTGGATGGAAATGGCAAACATATTGTGGACGGGCTAGTGCCGAAGGCCGATGGCGGGTTATCGCCAGAAAGTATCGCGCTACTAGATGCTAAGGGAATAGGGGTCGAGCAAACAGTCGTGATGCATGATTTTGTATCTACCAGAGAGGTGTCTTACGATGAGTTTGTTAGGCTTAAACCCGAAAGGTTCCAGCAAATTTCAAGAGAAGTATGGAAAAATAACGACACAACTAGATTTGATCTTAATGAGCTTAGGGGGGATTTCAAACTTTCCGAAAATGGCGATATAGTTGTAGCCACCAACCGGCTCACCGACACGGGCTCGTTTGGCCAGGGCGAAAGCGTGGCGGCACATTCCGAGCAGCTAGCGGGGCGGCTTAAAATATTAATGACACCAGATAAGGGCAACCAGAGCTCGGCAGTTGTCCTAGATGTCTCCCCCGATGGTACAACCGTAATACCTAAGGGTTCGGATCTTTATAACTTATTTAAGGTAGATCCAACTGCCACTGGTATTGGTCAAGTTAAGCTGGATTCGGGGTTTTTAGAAATAGCAACCCCGGGTGGACCAACCGCCGATGGATCCCAAAGCTTTCAAATACTTGCTACTCAGGTCGGTAATAACCCTCCTGGCACTGTATTAATAACAGAAAATATCAGTACGCCAGTGTACCAAACTACTCTGCTTGTTCCAAAAGAGACCTATATTCCAGGCAGCGACTTCCGAGCGCCTTTTATACCTATCGCAGCGCCATTGCCTCGTAGGCCATTAGACGAAGTTATCCCTCGTGGTGTCCATGAACCATATTTGGAGTCTCCATATTTTGGATATCAGTCTGGCGAGTTTAGCCCTGAAGACGAAGATCGGATACATAGGCGTTTCTCAGAACGGTTACGCAATAATCCCGATGCTGTACTTGATCCTCGAGAGGAGATTGAGGGCTATTTAGCTGGTATGGATCCGGAGCGCAGAGAAGCGCTGGAAGATTTAGCCGAGCAGACCGAGGCTATGAGTAATACTTGCGAAATAGCTGTAGCAATCCCGGTTAATGGTGCTCAGGAAGGTAAGAATATTTACAAAACATTACAATGGTATTCTAAACAACTAGATACAGAAGGTAACCCTCTAGATCCTGGGAAATTTGAGATTGTGTTGTTTGTAAATAAGCCTACCGACTTAGAGTGGGATGAAACATTAAGCGAAATTGAAAGATTTAAGTCCCAATATCCGAATGTTCCGATCAGGGTGATTCAACGAGAGTATCCACCCGAGCAAGCAAGAATAGGTAGAATTAGGAGAGACATGACCGACTTAACACTCTTGCGCCAGAGTAGACGCACGGTCGATCAGGATTTAGTCGTGGTTAGTAACGATGCTGATTGCAAAGGTTTGGGCGCTTCCTACATAGCAACAATACTAGAACAAACCGAGGTACAGGCCGCCGATGGTCTGTCGGGGCGCTTAGAATGGGACCCCACTACAAATATAGAGTCCCCGTTGTATCATATGGGCGTTAAGTTCATGCAGATGCTCGATCTTATCGATAGACATCCGTCGCCAGGCTCGGGGAGGCAGGCTAGGTATCGTTACCCTGGCGCTAACTTCGCATTTAAAGCTTCAATGTATGCTGGCGTTGGTGGATACGATGAGGGTAGCGTTAAGGCCGAAGATGTCGTGCTTGGGAGGACAATTAAGATGGCCCGCCGTGGCTCTGATAAGTTTACTGGAGTTGGATTTTATGGAGGGGACAATGTTGTTTATACTGATTCCAGACGAGGTATAACTGTTTTCAACCAGGGATATCCGCCAGCAGCTCAATGGTCGAAGCTCAGCTTTGGACCTAAGGATGCCGCTCGCGAAGGAGCGGAGATAGAGGATGGTATAAATTACGATCTACTTTTAAGCGAAGAGCCCAGGCTGATTAATAAAACTCGCCAAAAAAGAGCACGAAGGCTATTTGAAGCTGAGCTATCGAGGTTTATAGAACAAACACTTGAGGAGTATCGCATTATATCCGACAACACCACCTACCATGAAGGCATGCGTATGCCAACTGATGTAGAAATAGCTGGTAGGGCGGTGGAGGCCATGCGAATAGATGCGACTATAGAGGTTTCGAACGGTGAAGTAAGAGTTTCAGTTGTTGATGCTTCTAAGCTATATAGCTACCTCCGCGGTTATCGTAAATCTGGATTGCGCAATTATATGGCCCGAACTGATCTCGGAAGAGTTTTTTCTGGCGGAATCAATGAAGTCTTCCCCGATCTTGAAGCTGCGGCTTAAACACAAGCTTTATCCTAACAAAACTATTGACAAAATGCTTATTTTATAGTATCTTTGCAAATGATTCCCGTAAATCGCGGGAGTAGTAGTTTTTTAGAAAGGAGGGCCAGTGATGGCCCGTACGTCAAAAGAAGTCGATGCTCTCCTAGGAGAGCTAGAAGACGCGGCAGCGCGTCATCATAGTGCACTGCTTGCGCAGTGCGCCGTGGACGACGAGGTTGAAAGGAGGTTCGACCGAGTTTTGAGTCTCTACGAGAGGCTCACCGCTAGGATCGGGGGGCTGGCCGACCAGCACGATGCCACCGTACAGCGTGTTAACCGGCTTGAAAAAAGGGTTGACACGCTCAGCAACCCTCTTTTTACGCTGCTGATTGGGGTGGCGGCTGTGGCTGGCTGGCTTTTCCTCAGCCTGTGGATCAAGTCCACAGTTGGCAACAACGCCCGGGTGTGGATGGACGGCCAAGAAATTCTTTGGCGGGACCACCCGCAGTTTGATGCATTAACGGGCAATATCATCGGTGGAGGCGTAGCCTTCATAGTTGGTATGACCGTAGTTTGCTTGATCATCGATTTGATGAGTAACAGCAATCCGCAACCAAAACGCCAAAACCCGCCTGCCGTGGCGGTGGAGGAAGAACAGGTTCAACAGCCTGTCCGGGCCTTGCCCAGTCCGGCCAACGCCGGCCAGCTTAACCCGTGAACGGCACTGGTGCGTGCAGGGGGATTTATCCCTCCGCACGCACCACAACTTTTTGAACCAACTGCATTGTTATCAGGTCTATAGGACAACCTGGTGGCAAGTAGGTGTTTCTAAAACACATTTTCCAATGTCCCCTTGCTCTCGAAAGGAGCTAGTACCATGACATCAAAGAAGAGAACCCTGTTTGGGGTTATGGGTGGTTTTATCTTCGTTTTGTTTTTCCTGTTGTTCCTTTTAGGGGGCAATGGGCAGGCAACGCCTACAACAACCACCACCACAACGGTATTGCCGGGGGAGTGCACCAGCCAGGTGCATTACTTCCGGCACGACTTGCCAGCCGAAGTGAACCATTTCGGCCCGGCTGCGCCGGACGGTGATGTCCAGCAGGTCCTTGCGGACCTACACAACCGGATCTGCGTCGATCCGGCGCTGACGATGGCACTCCGTCAGTACTCTGATCGCCAGTATACCTCTCCGGAGGAACGACTGGCGATCACTGAAGGGCTCGTAGCCAACCGAGAGGCTTGGGCATTAAATGTCCTTGCTATCGAGGGCCGCCAGGCCACGGCCGTGAAGGTGGAGATTGTGAAGATGAGCGAGCCTTACCGCACGCTCTACATGGTCAACACCCCTATCCCCGGTATCTACCAAGATGCCGTGGACCGGCCGGAGTATCGTGTGCTTAGATTCACCTACGCCGATGGTTATGTCGATAACTACAAGCTCGATTGCGGGTATCAACCCGTCGAGCCTGTTTTTGCCGGCATTCCAGGCCCGCCGCCGACAACGGCGCCAGGAAAAGGTGGAAAGGTCACGCCAAGTGGCCCAAACCCACCACCGCCTGGCCCGCCACCGACAACGGCACCGCCGACCACGGCACCACCGACCACTTGCCCGCCCACGGTGTGCAAAGGGCCGGATACCGCCCCCGCAGCCTGCATCGACAATGTCGGTGTAAGCTGTACTGGGATTCCGGGGTCAGGTGGCTCCCCCGGCAACGGTGGAGCAATCAACCACGGAAATGATGGCTATTCGCCATCAGATCCGCCGCCGCCCACCTGGGTGGCACCGGCGCCGGTGCCAACTTCGGTGGTGGCTCTGCCATCGACAACGGCACCGCCACCACCGACCCAGAACCTCAGTCCGGGAGATATCCCGGGCTGAGAACCCGGTGGCTGAGGGGTAAAACCCTCAGCCACCAACCCAAATTTCAAACTTGAACTCAGCTTGAGGGCTATCTGAGTTCAGGGTTGAATCCCTGCTAAAAAGCTAATGGTATAAATAGTATTGACATATCTAACAAAAAGTGGTATTATTCATTACCGTACATAGCCTTTGATCATTGAAAGCCAAATATCGCTAGAACTATCATTCCTGACAGAACCGTCCCTATAAATATTATTTAATTAATCTTGTTTTAAAAGGAGTAAACTTATGAAACTTAAAGCATTTGCAAAATTGGCAATACTTTCCGCAGCTATAGTGGCTGCTGTAATTGCGCCAATAACCGCAATAGCTGGATATGAGCCTGCCAACAGGCCCACTAAGACCTACGCTGGTCCTAGTACTCCAGCTTTTGACTACCCAGTATTTAATTCTTGGGTTAACACACCAAATTATGGTGATGAGCGAGCATTTTTTGACGCTGGCAATCAGACAAGCGGACCTTATAAAGATCAGCTTGCTGTAGCTCCGGGCCAAGAAATCACCTTGCGTATGTATATTCACAACGGTGCGGCCCCAGGGCTTAATGGCACCAATTTAAATGGTCCAGGTGTTGCTAAGAACGCCCGTGTGCAAGTGTTCTTGCCTACTGCGACCTCGACTCAGCTTAGAAGCTTTGGCTATATCGTCGCCGATAATACCAACCCAGGCTGGGTAGCTGATTCAGTTGATTTCAACTCAGCTGTCCCCGTAAACATGGAATTTGTTAAGGGCTCAGCTCGATTAGCAAATGGCGCCAACCCTAACGGTGTTGTGCTTCCAGATAGCATCGTGAATACCAACAACCAATTTAATGCCAACAGCCCTTCGGCTCCAATTGGCTATCAGACCATGAACGGTCTATTCCCAGGATGTTTCGAATTTGATGCCTTCGTAACCTTGAAGGTTAAGATCAACGGCCCTAGTCTTGCAGTTCAGAAAAAGGTAACCACTCCTGGCTCAACAAACTGGCAAGAAAACCTTGATGTTAATTTCAACGATTCGAGTTCTACCCCTACCACTAGTTGGTTGGTGGAGTACAAGAATACCGGAACAACCATGATCACTAATGGTGTGGTACGAGACACCTTGCCTGCTAATTTGAAATTAGTTCCAGGCTCAGTGATGAACTTCGATGGTAACCACCCGCAAGGTATTGCAGTCGCCGATAATGGCCTGTTTGCAGGCGGTGTGGGCGTGGGTAATATCGCTGCAGGCTCTAACGGCTTCTTCCGATTTAGAACAACCGTAGCAACCCCTTTTACCCCGAAAGAATGTGGAACCAAGAAGATAGTAAACACTGCACAGGCCGAAGCATCGGGTGTGGCAGTTATAAATGACACTGCTAGCGTAACAGCCACTAAAGATACTAACTGCGAAGTGCCTTCGGGCTTAATTTGTAAGAATCTTGATGTGACACTTTCGCCAGCAGATGCGATACTACCAAATAAGCCTACTTTTGTAGGCACATCCGAGAAATCTGGTGCCGGTGCAATCAGCCCTTCAAAATATGAATATCATATTTCTAAGGTTACTGGCGAAACTGCAGTACCAATGCCTAATAGCCCAGTAGTGAGTGAATCTACCGAATTGACAAACACTGTCAAGGAAGCATATACATTCACTGAGGCTGGCGACTATAGGGTAGAGCTGAAGGTATTTGACAAGGAAGGTAAGCAGATCCAATCTGCCCCAGCTTGTAGCAAGAACTTTACATTAAGTGATGTTCCAGTACCTCCAGTACCTCCAGTACCTCCAGAACCACCAGTTCCTCCAGTTCCTCCAGTACCTTCAGTGAATCCGACTACTCCTGCTGTGGCTACTTTGCCAGAGACAGGTGTCGAGGCCGGTCTTGTAGGTGTGATAGGTTCTAGCGCGATGGCTATCGGTGCTCTAAAGTATCGAAAAAGCAGGAAGGATGTCATTGACGCCCTTTCCAAGGCTAGTAAACGCTAAAAACTAAATAATAAAAAAGACCTCTCAGGAGGTCTTTTTTATTATCTGGCAATAAAGGCTATAATAGAATAATGAAACAAATCTACGAACAATTATTAGAGCTGCAAAGCAAAATCGATGAAGCAATTAGCAAGCTTGGCTTGGATCAAGATAGGCTTAAGCTAGCTGAATTAGAAAAAGATATGTCTGATCCGAATCTGTGGAATGATCAATCTAGGGCCGAAACTATAACCAAACAATCGGCTGGGCTAAAGCAGTATTTGGCTAGCTGGGATGATATCAGTAGTGATATCAAAACCACCATTGAATTGCTGGAGGTCTCAGACGATAGCGAGCAGGCCGAATACCAGGCCATAGCAGACGATATATCAAGACGAGCCGAAAAGCTACTTATCACAGTAAAGCTAAGCGGAAAGCACGATAAGTATCCTGCCATCATGCAGCTCTCGGCTGGGGTTGGAGGAACAGATGCCGCCGACTGGACAGCGATGCTAGAGCGAATGTACTTGAGATTCGCTGAAGTATCTGGGCTGAGTGCCGAATTACTAGACGAAAGCGTGGGGGATGAGGCTGGCATAAAAAGCGCTACTATTCGCTTTAGTGGGCCGTTTGCTTATGGTAAGTTGCGATCCGAGAAGGGCGTTCACCGGCTAGTTAGGCTAAGTCCGTTTAATTCGGGCAACTTGCGTCAGACTTCCTTTGCTTTGGTTGATGTAATACCCGAGCTTGCCGAATCAGAAGTTAAAATCGCAGATAAAGACCTCAAGATTGATACCTACCGTAGTAGCGGGAATGGCGGCCAGAGTGTTAACACCACCGATAGTGCGGTGCGCATAACGCACATTCCCACAGGCACTGTGGTGGCGATTCAAAACGAGCGTTCGCAATTAAAAAACAAACAGCGGGCCATGAGTATTTTGGCTAGTCGTCTGGCCGAGCTAGCCCGCGTACAACGGCTTGATGACATTAGCCTGCTGAAGGGCTCAAACAAGTCGGCCGATTGGGGTAGCCAGATCCGATCCTATGTATTGCACCCTTATCAGAAGGTCAAAGACCATCGCAGCGGCTACGAGACCAGCGATACCCAATCGGTGCTGGACGGTAATATTGAGGCATTGATAGAAGCATATTTGGTTAGCCAGGTAGGTAAGGATTAGCTTTATTAATGTTAGTTTTTTTGTTATTATAGATATTATATGATTTTACTCGACCGAGTTACCGTCATCTATCCAAATAAAACGGTGGCGCTGTCAGGCGCTTCACTACACATTCAGCCAAAAGAATTTGTTACTATCGTTGGGCCATCAGGTGCTGGCAAAAGCACGCTTATAAGGCTCCTCATCAAAGAGGAAGTGCCAACTTCTGGCAAGATAATTGTTGGTAGTATTGATTACGACACCATAGATAGATCCAATATTCCTCATTTGCGTCGTCGCATCGGAGTTGTGTTCCAGGATTTTAAGTTATTGCCCAATCTTACTGTTTATGAAAATGTATCGTTCGCGCTAGAGGTGTCGGGAGTGCGTAGCAGCGAGATAAAACGCGCTGTGCCAAAGATCCTACAGCTGGTCGGCTTGAGTGAAAAAGCCCATCACTACCCAGGCGAGATTTCTGGGGGCGAGAAACAGCGAACTGCAATTGCTCGTGCCTTGGTGCGCAATCCCAAGATTCTAATCGCCGATGAGCCGACAGGCAATCTTGATCCCAAAAACTCCTGGGATATCATAGAGCTTTTGCTGAAGATCAATCGATTCGGTACGACCGTAGTTTTGACAACTCATAACAAAGAAATAGTCGACGCCCTTAAAAAACGAGTCATAACCATCAATAGGGGCCGAGTGGTTAAGGATGAAAAAGTTGGGAAGTACAGCTTATGATTACATTTTGGAGGGTATTAAAGAGCGGTTTTAGAAACACTTTCAGAAATGCCTGGCTAAGTAGCGCAGCCACATTGGTGATGGCAGTAACCCTGCTTATCATGATCTTCTTCACATTTTCCATATTTTTTGTGCAAACTCAGCTCAAGGAGGTTCGCCAAAAAATCGACCTAACTCTATTTATAGCCGATGAAGCCAACGAGGATCAGATCCTATCCCTGCAGAATAAAGTTCTTCAGACCCAAGGCGTTAGCTCTGTCGAGTTTGTATCTAAAGCCGATGCCCTCAAAAAGCTCGAAAACAGCAGTGAGGAAGGTAAGAAACTCGCCAAGTCGGCTCTCGAGATAGGCAATCCCTTGCCTTCTTCCCTGGAAGTCAAATTGAATCAGCTCGATAACATCGCCGAAGTCAATAAAACAATTCGCAGCCTTCCCGAGGCCAAGATAATTAGCGAAACCAGCCTCGATAGCAGGGACGAGAATCGCCAGGGAGTGATAGAGAGTGTAATCCGTATCAGCAACGGGGTTACGCGTGTCGGCGCAGTGCTTAGTGCCGTGTTTTTACTAATCGCCTTAATGATAATATTTAACACCGTCAGAATGGCCATATTCACTCGTAGAGAAGAAATCGAAATTATGAAGTTGGTTGGTGCCACCAAGTGGTTTATTAGGGGTCCATTTATTGTTGAGGGTTCGATGTATGGGGTGTTTGGGGCAACAGTAGCAGCTATTTCCATTATCCCCATCAGCCGAGCAGCATCGCAGTTCTTAGTGGAAAAGTTCAACGCCGCCTCGACAGTAACATATTTTGGCAATAACTTCCTCTTAATTATTCTAGCAATGTACGGCCTCGGCATACTAATAGGGGCAATATCTAGCTGGCTGGCAATATCGAGGCATCTGAAACTCTAAAAGCTCTCGTATTTTTCAATATTATGTGCTATAATAGTTATGTTTTAAGGAGGGTGATGAAAGCAAATAAAATCAAAATAAGTATTGGTGCCTGTCTCACAATTTTTGCCTTTATGGCCTCATCATTTGTGATACTTTCGCCACTAGTCGCCAAGGCTAGTCCTATAGATGAACAAATCGCAGCCCTCAATAAAAAGGTCCAAGAAGCCTCTGCCGTCGCGGACAGTAAAAAATCCGAAGCCGACACCTTAAAAGGCAAGCTAGCTAGTATTGAAGCCGAAATCAGCGCGGCCCAGGAGCAGCTTAATTTGACTGCTCTGGAAATAAAGCGCACCCAAGCCAATATCGATGAGTCTAATCGCGAAATGGAAAAGCAAAAACTTATCCTCCGCGATAATCTTAGAATGATCTACAAGAGCGGCAGTATATCGCCGATCGAAGTGGTGGCTTCCAGCAAAAACCTCAGCGACTTCGTGGCACAGCAGCAGTATTTGGACGCCATAAAGCGCAAAGTTGATGACAACCTAAACAAAATAGAGCAACTTAAAAAAGATCTAGATGCCAAAAAGGGCCAGCTCACTGCTCAGTCTAGCGAGCAAGAGCGGACTGTAGCTGGGATTGCAGCAAAGCGATCTGAGCAACAGAGCTTGCTGGATAGGACCCAAGGCGAGGAGTCTAACTTCCGTAAAGTTATCGCCGAGGATACCGAAAAGATCAAGGGCTTAAGGCGCCAGCAGGCCGCCATAATATCCTCGTATTCGACCAATGTCCGCTATGGTGGCACTGGCGACTACAAATGGGCAAATGCGCCTTGGCCTAATGAAACTGCTGACGACTATGGTATGTTTCGTCGCCAATGTGTTAGCTACACAGCCTGGAAGGTAGATAACTCCGGAAGCAATATGCCCAGATGGGGTGGCAGGGGCAATGCAAATCAGTGGGATGATAACGCCCGCGCAGCTGGAATACCAGTCGATGGTAATCCTAGGGTTGGCGATGTGGCCATTAATGACTCTGGGTACTATGGGCATGCCATGTATGTCGAAGCTATTCTGGGCAATGGTAAAGTGCGAGTTAGCCAATATAATGCTGGCAACGACGGAAATTATAGCGAAAGCGATGTCGGTATTAGCAACCTACAGTTTATACACTTTCCGTAATTGAATTAGGTAATATAAGATGATAAAAAAAACTCACCCAAAACCCAACTCAGGCTCTGATAAAAAAAATGCACCTAAAATTAGCAAGCGACTAATCGCAACGGCCTTAATTAGCTTTGGGCTGGGTGCGGTCGTTTTCTGGGGTGGTAGTCAAATACTGTCCAGAACTCCTATAGGCAAATCCCAGCTTGATACATCGTTGCTTTTTAAAGTAGAGTCGATACTTAGGCAAAAATATAATGGCGATATTGATTATCAGAAGCAGTCCGAAGGGGCTGCTGCCGGGGCAGTGGCTGCCTTGGGGGATCCCTACACTGTGTTTCTAGACAAGGAATCCAACAAGGAGCTATCAAACGACCTAAAGGGGGAGCTGTCTGGTATTGGCGTAGAGGTTGGCCAAAAAAACAATCGGCTTACTATTATTGCGCCCTTTGATGGCACTCCTGCAGATGCAGCTGGGCTGAGATCCGGCGATATTATAATTGGGATTAACGACGAAGACACCGCCAACCTTGCAGTGGATCAGGCTGTTTCGAAAATCCGAGGTGAAGCGGGTACCAAGGTAAAGCTTACTATCCTGCGCGGTAACGAGCCCCCCAAAGATTTTGAAATTACTAGAGAGCTAATTAATATTCCCAGCGTCACAAGTGAGATGAAAGATAATAATATAGGCTATATCAAAATTAGACGCTTTGGCGAGGATACCTCAGAACAAGTTAAGATCGCAGGCAATAATCTTAAGGCTCAGGGCGCAAAAGTAATAGTCCTAGATGTTAGGGATAACCCTGGTGGCTACCTGCAATCATCTGTCGAGGTAGCTTCAGAATTTTATAGCGATGGAGTGGTTGTGGAGGAAAGATCCCGCAACTCCAAGCCCAAGATAGATAGTGCCCTGCCTGGCGGCACGCTAACCAAACTTCCCGTCATAGTACTCATTAACGGCGGGAGTGCCTCGGCTTCCGAAATTCTTGCTGGCGCTCTAAATGATAATGACAGAGCGACTTTAGTAGGGGAAAAGACTTATGGCAAAGGTAGTGTACAGGAGGTTATTTGCCTGAATAGTCTGTTTTTATCCAGCGATTGTGATGGCCCATCACTTAAGGTCACGGTTGCCAACTGGTTCACACCAGCAGGAATTAATATCAGCAAGGAAGGGATTAAGCCCGAAGTGGAAGTCAAGCTCACCAGCGAAGACGCTAATGCAGGCCGCGATCCCCAGCTTCAAAAAGCACTAGAGCTAGCCAAACAAGCCCTAAATTAAAAATTATTATTGACCCCACAATAGCGTAGGCGGTATGATAGTAGTAAGAATCTAATGTGAGGGGGTTATTTTATGAAAACAAAACCTAAAACAAAGTATATATTTGTTACAGGCGGCGTTATATCGGGGTTGGGTAAAGGTATTACTGCTGCATCTCTAGGCAAGTTACTCACGGCTCGGGGTCTAAAAGTAACTATGCAGAAGTGTGATCCTTATTTGAATATGGACGCCGGCACGCTAAACCCAGCAGAACATGGCGAGGTTTTCGTAACCAGCGACGGAGGAGAAACAGACCTAGATTTGGGTCACTACGAAAGATTTATCGATAGAGAATTAACTCGAAAATCCTCCACAATGAGCGGTAGGGTGTATTCTAAGGTGATAGCCGATGAGCGCAAGGGTATGTTTTTGGGTAAAACTATTCAGATTATCCCCCATATAACTAACGAAATCATGAACCAAATAATATCATCTGGCGAGGGCAGTGATGTTCATATTGCCGAGGTTGGTGGCACGGTAGGAGATTACGAGGCGATGGCTTGGATTGAGTCGATCAGGCAGATGAAGCGTCGAGTAGGAGAAAAAAATGTTTTATATGCCCATGTGGTGTATGTACCGTATTTGGCTGTCAGCCATGAGTTCAAGACGAAGCCAGCTCAAAACTCCGTCAGAGATCTTCGCGAGGCCGGCGTTCAGCCAGACATTCTTTGTATACGGTCCGACGAGCCTATTAATGCAGAGGCTTTTGAAAAGATGAGCCTATATTGCGATGTCGATAAAGACGCCATAGTGGCCCTTCCAAACGCCAAGACAGTATACGAAGTGCCACTGCGCATGGAGGAGACCGGAATTGGTAATTATATTTGCTCCCGGCTATTACTGAGCTGCATCAAGCCCAACCTTAAGGATTGGCATAAGCTGGTAGATAAAATTAAATCAAAAAAGCCACATATAAATATTGGTGTGGTCGCAAAGTACATGACCAATGAGGATACTTATCTAAGTGTATTTGAGGCAGTTCGTTCGGCAGGCTGGCACCATAACTTGGATGTAAATATTATATGGGTCGACGCCGAAAAGCTAACAGCCAGCACCAAGCCATTGGACGGTCTCGATGGTATTGTTGTGCCTGGGGGTTTTGGGAGTCGAGGGGTAGAGGGTAAAATTGCCGCCGCTCGATACGCTCGTGTTAATAGCGTGCCTTATTTGGGCCTCTGCCTTGGGATGCAAGTAGCTGTAATTGAGTTTGCAAGGCAAGTGCTAGAGGACGAGGCGGCCAACAGTAGCGAGATAGATCCAAATGCCACAAACCAAGTTATCCATATCATGCCCAACCAAGTTGGTGTTGAGCTAGGCGGCACAATGAGGCTAGGAGATTACCAGGCCAGAATCGATAAAAACTCACGCTCTTTCTTGGCCTATGGTACCAATATTATTACCGAGCGACATCGGCATCGCTATGAGTTTAACAATCAATATTCCGACCAGCTTAAAAAGGCTGGCCTAGTTATTGCCGCGACATCCCCAGATGGCAAGCTGGTAGAAATAATAGAGCATCAAAACCATCCATTTTTTGTGGCTTCGCAGTTTCACCCAGAATATAAATCTCGACCAAATCGCCCCCATCCACTATTTAGAGACTTCGTTCAAGCTATCAAACACAATAATGCTAATAAATTAAACTTAAGCTATGCCAATAAAAAAGCCTAGAGTCGCTATTGTTGATGGCCACCACGAACTATCGCTAGCCTATAAAAGTAGGCTAGCGATAGAGGGGTACGACTCAATTATTTTCAATACTGGCGAAAGCGCCCTAAGCTATGTCCGAGATGTACCAGTCGAGCTAGTGTTAATGGAGATAGATCTGGTTGATATGTCTGGCCTGGATGTTATAGATATATTCAAGTCTGATCCTATAACATCGCATATACCGATAGTGGTCCTGACCAATAATGCCAGCCTGGATATTAGTAGAGTAGCTTTGAGGCTGGGCGGTGAAGAGTATTTAATAAAATCAACCGCATCAGCGCATGATACGGTCGACAAGATAAATAAACTATTGCTACGGGCTACTTCTCAGAGCTAACTACGCTAACCAATGATCTCTTGTGCTTAATTCCGGTAAAGGCTAGCTTCTTGACAGTTTGGAACTCAACCGAGCCTGATTTAAGAGCAAACAATGTGTGGTCTTTACCAATTCCAACATGTGAGCCAGCAATAAACTTACTGCCTCTTTGTCTTATGATGATATCGCCAGCCTGAACTGCTTGGCCACCAGAGCGTTTAACTCCCAGTCTTTTGGATTGCGAATCCCTTCCGTTTTTAGTTGAGCCTCCGGCTTTAGTACTTGACATGGTATTTTCTCCTAATTATTTCGTAAAAACAAGAATCTGCCGGCCGGTATATTGGCCCTCTCTATGGTAGAGAAGGTTGTTATGCCTGACAGATTCAAACTCGGATTTAGTATAGCCTAATTTTATTATCTCGTCAATGATATTTAGCTCAACGAGCTGATCATCGAACACCCAAAACGGCATAGTAACCACTACTTTTGTTGGCCTAAGGGCTTGGTTTTTCAGATTAGAGAAGAAGTTCAGGTAGAGTTTTCGGAGTTCACCTATCTGTTCATCTACGAGCTGTTTGGTGGGCTTGGAGAGGAAGTTCCTGCCAAGGTATCCCTCGCTAACAATATTATAGCCTTTGATGGGGTAGCTTCTCTTTGTGGCATCACTGGGAGCTAGGATATCGGGCGCGAAGAGTACATCGTAATGTTCACTTAGCCAGTTGATGTTGGCTTTGGAGCAGTCGACCATTTCTTCGGCAAGATCACTTCCCTGACTCTTAAAGCCCATTAGGGCTGCCTCTATTAGTAGCCCGCCCGAACCACAGAATGGGTCTACTATAATATCCTCAGGCTTAGGCTGAGAAAGGTTGATCATTATTTGTGATAATTTGGGCGGAAGCATGCCGACCTTGCGATCGCGGCAAGGCTTGTCGTAATCTCGCTTGGAATAGGAGTCGATATCTTGCACCCCGGTGGTAAGAGCAATAGCCAGAGATGGCCCCGAATCGATAACAATTATTTCAAAGCCCTTATCGATTAATTTATTATACTTAACTGAGGCTGCATTTAGGGGGCTATCGGCTTTAGCCTGGACATAGCGGGGTTTAAGACCGGCCTGTTGCAAGCTTCGTTTCAGCTTAATACCAATCGGGGCCATAGCCATCTTGTATTTACCGTAGTAGCTAATACCGAAACTAAACTTGCCTTCGGGGTTTTGCGAAAGTATGAAGTTTGATATCTCGGTTTGAAGCGAAATGGGATTTTTATTTATGTTTTGCTTTATAACCCGGCCAGATTTAATGGCTCCACCAAGCATATTGATATCGACCTTGGCATCATCTGGGAGCTTGACCACATCATCGTTTAATAGGTTTGCCGAACCAAAGACCGCTATAGCTTCGGCCCTACATAAAAGTTTTTCCCTGCCTAGAATTAAAATTTGCATACTATCATTATAAACCTCGTACCATATAATGGCGAGCTGGGGTACAATATTGGTATGCGCTTACGACATTTCTTATTCTTTTTGGCCCTAATTATTATCTCTTTTTTAGCGATTATTCAGTTCGGCCAATTCAAACAATTTTTGCAGGTCATCGAGGGGATAAACTTGTCTTTGCTTCTAGTGGTATTTGGCCTGCGCTATTTATACTATTGGTCAAACACGAAATATTTTCAGTCGTATTTACATAATTTTAATCACGATATTCCATTTAAGGCCTTATTTAAAGATGTTATCACGATGAATTTCGCCAATACTGTATTCCCGACTGGAGGGGTAAGCGGTATTGCCATCATGCGTGGCCGGCTACGCAAACACAAGGTCTCGGCCCACACCACCACAATCGCTCAAGCATTTTGGATGGGCTTCACCGGTATTTCATACATTATTTTACTACTCCTTAGCCTACTATTGCTATTTTTATCTCAACGCATTGAGCAGGTTAGCTTTAGATTGATACTAATGGTTCTTCTGATAATGCTGGTGGGTCTATTAGTTATCCTGGCGCTGCTACTTAATCGCCATATTGCCGAGCATCTGAGCTACATGCTGACCAGGCCAATAAATTGGGTCTTAAAAAAGTTCAAGCGAAATGCCCTAGGGCGAAGTCAGATGCGTGAGTTGAATGTAAAATTTTACATGACTCTGTCTGAGTTTAGGCGCAACTGGAAGCAATTGCTGAGGCCTTTTGGCTGGTGCTTTTTAACTCTTGTTTTAGATATCGCATCGCTATATATGGTTTTTATTGCATTAGGAGTGTATCCTAACCCCGGCGTTATAATTGCTGCTTTCTTGATTGCCTTGATGGCCTCTCTGCTATCAATATTTACTTCTGGCATAGGTATCTTCGAGATCGGAATGGTCGGGATTATGGTAGGCCTGGGGCTATCATTTGATCTGAGCTTTTCGGCTGCTATCGTATATAGAATAATCGCTCTATGGATGTTTTTACCGATTGGCCTGTATTTCTACAAGAGGACGATGCTAGATGAAAAATGAATCCATCACAGTTAGCGAGTTTAATGCCCTAATAAATCAAACCCTTTCTTTTGCTTATCCCGAAATCGTGGTCGAAGGGGAGGTCTCTAGCTATAAGCTCAGCCAGGGAAAGTGGGTATTTTTCGATCTTAAAGACAGCGCTAGCGTGGTTGGCTGCTTCATGCCGATATTTAATCTTAAATCTAGCCTAGAGGATGGCATGCTAATTAGAGTTAAAGCAGTTCCTCAGGTAACTAAATGGGGCAAATTTAGTCTGACTGTTCGGGATATTGAACTAGCCGGGGAAGGCTCTGCCAAGCGAGACTTCGAGCTGATGAAACAAAAGTTCGAAAAGGAAGGTCTATTTTCGCAAGATAGAAAACGATCACTGCCCGATATACCCGAGAGAATACTATTAATAACCTCTAGGCAGGCCGCGGCTTTTAACGATTTCATAACTATTATTAATGATCGCTGGGCAGGGATAGAGATAGATCATCTCCAGGTTCAGGTTCAAGGTCGGCTGGCCGCCGAGCAAATTGAGGAAGCGATAAGCTATGGAAACTCGCAAGCCGAGCAATACGATGCTTTGGTTCTCATTCGTGGCGGCGGCAGTGCCGAAGACCTCCAGGCTTTCAATACCGAGCAAGTAGTGAGGGCAGTGTACGGGAGCACCTTGCCTACAATGGTGGCGATCGGGCATGAGGACGATGTTAGCCTGGCCGAGCTAGTGGCCGATGTGAGGGCAGCCACCCCAACTGACGCAGCCCGGCGTTTGGTCCCTGATAAATCAGAGCTTCTG
Organism: Patescibacteria group bacterium; assembly: GCA_026397045.1. Lineage (NCBI taxonomy): Bacteria > Patescibacteria group bacterium. The sequence continues at coordinate 78,097 of JAPLVO010000012.1, forward strand.
GCGCGTATAAGTGCCACCAGGCAGGGCATGCTAAGCCTGCTCGGATCGCAGATAAGTAGCTCTAGGGCTCAGCTGGATAGATTCTATTACAGTATAGAGCTAAGGGTAAACGCTCTCAGGCACGACTCGGCCGAAGTGTTTAATCGTAGCTGTAATGCGATGGATCAGATATTGGTGCAGTCCAAAAACCATTTATCGGGCCGTCGGCAGTTGCTCGCCAGCCTGGATCCTAGGGCTATCCTGGCTCGAGGCTATAGTATTGCTCGAATTGGAGGGCGAGTTTTGAGCTCATCAAGTGACTACAGCATAGGCGATACCGTTGTGATACAATTGCATGAAGGCATAATCACCATAAAGGAAGGTTCCAATCGTAAAAATGAAGACCAACAAAGCATCCAGTTTTAAGTATTCCGAGGCACTTAAAGAGCTAGAGTCAATAACTCAGTTCTTAGAGAATAGCGAGATAGATCTCGACGAGGCGATTGTTAAGTTCGACCGTGGTAGCGAGCTGGCTAATTTGATAGAGCAGCATCTTAAGAACGCCGAGAATAAAGTCCATAGTATAAAATCTAAGTCATAGACAAATAACTATAATTGTACTATAATATAAAAATAATATAGTTTTTGTTATGCCTGATCACTTTATAGCCTTAGTAAGCCAGTATACTGGCGCACTTAATACAGCTCAGTCCGAGCGTTATGCCAAAGCAGTTATTGATGCTTGGTACTTTAGCTTGCCCAGAAACGGCCAGCTTATGCTTTCTAGATTACTACCAGATTATCTGACGCCTAAGAGAAAGTTATTTTACAGCCAACGCAGCCAGAAAACAGCTATCAACCAGAGCCAAATTTTTAGGGCTCGTCTGACTGCCGATCTATCTCGATCCAATTTTGAAGAAGTTGAGCCAATTGCTCGCGGCGTATTGAAATCACTTAAGATTTTATCCTCCACCCAAAAGAAGTTTGCGTATTCCAAGCTGCTTAGCCCTAGGCTTGCTAAATTATATATTGAGGCCTAATGGCAGGCATCAGCTTCAATGCCGAACCCAGCTCGGGCTCCGATTTTAGCGACATCTTTTTTAATCGCCCAGTTAACAGAATTGTGCCATCTAAGGTGGCCATTCTAGCAAGCAGGTATTCGTCTGTCAGGGGTATTAGCACAATGTTTTTAACCTTAGCTTCCATGGGTCATAGCCCAGTATTGATTGCCGATAGCGAGCTAAAGGCGGCGCAAGTCCCTGCCGAGTTATTTTTGGAGTCCAAGGACAAAATCCACTACTACAATAGCGATGAGGCAATCGCCATGGTTATGGATTGCCAGATGCTGGTGATTTTACCCGGCAATGAGCTTGGTTCATCTATGCAGCTTATGATCTCTAGGATCATGAAGATTTACGACGGCTTTGTGGCATCAGATTACCCGCGACTTTTTTTGGATAATCCGACAGATACTCCTCGGCTCTGCTTTGGACCTACCCGAAATCTCCTGTCGCTTGTTAAATACAAAAATAATCCCTTGGAGCTAGGGCTACAAGCTCGTGCTACGCTGCTGATGCAGGCATCAACTTTACTTAAGGCCAGCTTAATAAGCATAGATAATAATCAAGCTCTGGTTGTTCACGAGAGCGACAAAAATAACATCTGCATAATTAACACTAAAGACGCGATATCTACCATGGCACTTGTGGCAATACAGCTCGGACTTTTGGCAGATCGGAGCTCATCTAGCGAAACGAGTTGGCTGCGATACGCTCAAGCCGGGGGGTTTCTATACCGAAACAGCTATAGCCAGGGCAGCAATGGCCCAGAATTGCTGAAGTGTTACTTAGACAAACAGTTTTAATAAAGCAAATTATAAAATGATCGAGCTTAATGAAATATTTATTAAAAATAAATTTTATTTCTAGGCTAATGTCGCTAGCAGTAAATGATACTTTGAAATATTATTGCTGGTGCCAGAGGTGGGAATCGAACCCACATGCCCTTAACGAGCACACGATTTTGAGTCGTGCGTGTCTACCAATTCCACCACTCTGGCTGAAAAATTGTCCATAAGTATATTACTTAAGTATGTATTATTATATATAATAGGCTCTAACTAAGCAAAACCACTGAAAAATATGAACAACACAGATAAAAATAATCTAAATATAACTGGCGACAATCTTGTAGAAGGTGAAGAAATAAGCTTGGGAATAGAGCCCAAGCCTGATGCAGGACCTGAGCGCATGGTCGGTTCTAACCACGCCAGTGAAAATAATTTAAACCCTAGTGGCGAGGTTAATAACAAGCCCAGCCAGCATAAACCTAGCGATCATAGCCAAGCGATTATCGGCAAGATACATCGCGACTATATTATGCAAAGATCGAGAGCCCATGAAGATCCCAAGCCTTCGCTAGGCTCGGCCAGAGTCGACAACGATACAATTAGCCACCAGCCTGCCACCAGCCAGACTCGTAAAGCCTCAGAAAATAGTCCTAGCCATTTGAAGACCAAGCACCCTGATTTGCACAAGCCCAAAATTAACCTTATGCCGCAGCCGGCATACAAGCCTAAAGAGTTTTTAGTTGATACTAAGAAACGCAGGACTAGTAGTATGATCCGAAAAATACGATCACATAAGCACTGGTATAATGCCAAAATAATAGTTGGTACAGTTCTGGTTTTTGTTTTATTATTTAACTCCCAGTGGTTTATATCGCAAATTATATATCTACTACCAAAATCTAACACCCCCAGTGCAACTGCGCCTGTGCAGCCAGCCCCGCCGCAAGCCCCGGCGGAGGCCGAAGTGGTGGGCCCTAAAAATGAAATAATTATTCCTAAAATAGGCGTAACGGCCCCGATAATTTACACTAACACCAATAATGAACCAGATGTCTTGGTGTCACTCAGGGATGGTGTGGTGCATTACTTTGGCACCGCCAACCCTGGCGAGGCAGGCAATGCAGTGTTTTTTGGCCACTCAAGCAATGACTGGTGGGAGGCTGGTGATTACAAATTTATCTTTGTATTGCTCGAAAAGATGTCGCCCGGAGATACCTATGATATCCACTATAATTCCAGGAAATACAGCTACCTAGTTACCGAAACAAAAGTTGTTGAAGCTAACGATCTGTCGGTACTAAACCAAACAGCCGAGCCCATATCTACGATAATTACTTGTACGCCCCCAGGCACTAGCTGGCGTCGCTTTGTGGTTGTGGCCAAACAGGTGGCTCCAGTTGCTGCCTCACCTCCAGCTGCCTCGCAGCCCCAAACAGTACCTATTCAAAGCAGTCTGCCAAGTGCGGCACCTAGTATATGGGATCAAATAGGCAGCTTCTTCGGAGGTCTATTCGGTGGAAATAACAACCCGCCTCAGAGTCCACCAGAGCCAACTACCTTGCAGCGATTACCTGAAGTCAATTAAGCCAGTCTTGGGCTGGAGGCTGTAGTAGTTGATTTTGCCTGAGGCTATAAAGTAGATAGATTTGGTGTCGGCCTTAAGGGCAGTACTATATCCAGCGTCGGGGGTTGCCGACGGCGGGATCTTGGTTTTGTTGAAGCCGTTATAGTCGACTATCTCTAGCCCGCTTGGCGTGGTAACAATTATCTGGTAATCTGTCAGCCAGCGAAGCTCCTGCGCAGCCTCTAGCTGGGTATAAAAGCGATCAGTGTACTCTATGTCGATTGTTCTTAGTTTAGATTCTGTGATAAAGCTAATGAACCTGCCGGTAGGGCTAAAACTAGGCAACGAGTTACCAAGCCCAATAAAAGAGCTTAGGTATTTGCCGTTAACCTTAGAAAATATGTGTAGTCCACCAGTGCTTGGATCGTGGAGAGCTAGTTCGACTTCTCCAGAAAGCTTAGAAGGGATAATATTCCATGGTACTGCCGTAGGCGGGTATTGATAGAGCACATATCTATTATTACCATTATGATCGTACCTTACCAAGAACTGGCCACTGGTGGCAGGCGAGAGACCCTCCAGCGTAAAAATATAGTCATCATCTATTTGATAGCTTAGCACCGAAGACATTGGCAGGGTTATGGTGTTGCTGTTTTCGGCGTTAAGTTTTTTTACTTGGCTACTACCAAGCCCAAAAACTTCTTTTGAGTTTTTTGGGTTAATAGTTAGGTTGGTGGTCTTGGGCCCAAATATATTGTCAATATCGCGCAATTCTCCGGAGTTAGTATTGAGCCAGAAAGTAGTGGCTGTGCCATCTTCATAGCTAGCGCGGGTAAGTAGTGAATTGCCATCGGGGCTTATTATTGGTGCGGAAAGCTTATTAGGAGGCTTAATTGAGCTGTTGATGGGGAACTCTACTATCTTGCGGAAATTATCCGAGCTGGTTATCTCGTATATATTAGAAGGCGAATCAACCGTAGCAAACATTTTAGAGCTTTTCGAGGCTGAGGCCACGCTGCTAAATATAATGGGGTCAGCTATGATTTTAGGATTAATTTGGGTAGGGATTAGAAGTGCATAATCTGCAAAGGTCACCTGGCCAGCTCGAACAAAAAAGTCCGCCTGCCAATCGAGGTAATTAGGCTTGCTATACTGGACTCGAAGCGGTCCAGTATTAACATTTTCGAGCCTGTAGGGAGTTTTGGGACTTATCTTTTGAGAATTAATTTTAATTGAGGATCCTGATGGGCTGGTGTTTAACAAGGCCAGGCCAGTAGCTGATATTTCACCCTTAAAAAAGTCAATCCTGTAGCCTGAAGCAATTGCCACCAAAAGTAGGGTACCAAATGTGACCAGCAAAGTGCCGACGGTTATGGTTAGAGAAGCACGGGTTTTTTGTGATATCATATTATTACGGTTTCAATGTATTATAAACCAGTTTAGCTGCCAGCTAAATACTTAAATAAAGGATTATTAAATTGCAAAAATTAATTATTGAAGGCCCAACAAAGCTAGAGGGCACTATTAAAATCTCTGGTAGTAAGAACCACGCCCTCCCAATGCTGGCCTCAATGCTACTAACCACTAAAGATGTTATTGTTCACAATATCCCGGATATCGCCGACGTAGAAGTTATGATTAGTATTTTGGAGGTATTCGGTGTGAGGATTGAGCGCACCAGAAGCGGTTTGATCTGCAACGCCGAGAACGCTCAGCCTCGAATAGTGCCCGCCGAGCTAACTCAAAAGCTCCGGGCATCTTTGCTTATTCTGGGGCCCGCTCTGGCCCGTTTTGGCGAAGTCGATCTAGGCTACCCGGGAGGCGATATGATAGGCGCTCGCCCGATAGATTCGCATCTTAATGGCCTAAAGGCTTTGGGCGCTGATATTCAGTCCGATACCGACCACATTAAAATTCGTGGTAAGCTCAAACCGGGCCGCGTGCTACTCGATGAAATTAGTGTCACCGCAACCGAGAATCTTGTGTTGGCCGCAGTACTCACAGAGGGCCAGACCGAAATTAGAATGGCTGCTACTGAGCCTCATATTGTCGGTTTATGCGAATTTTTAAACAGCCTCGGTGCTGACATCCAGGGTATTGGGAGCCATGTTTTAATCGTTAACGGGGTTAAAGAGCTATCTGGAGGTGAAGGCCGAATTATACCAGACTATCTAGAGGCTGGTACTTTTGCGATCGCTGCTGCTGCCTCTGGCGGAGAAATGCTTATTGAAGATTTTATGGTAAACGATAATGATGCGCTATTGAATACCTTTTCTAGAATGGGCGTAAATTATAAAATACTAAGCCCCTCCAGTATAAAAGTCCTAACGAGCAAGCGGATAAATGCCATTAAGGTCAGAACTGATATCTTCCCAGGCTTTCCAAGCGATCTCCAGGCTCCTCTTGCTGTACTGTGTACTCAGGCCCACGGTGTATCCGAAATTTTCGAGACAATGTACGAGGGCAGGCTTCAATACTTATTCGAGCTCCAGCGCATGGGCGCGCATGTCAATGTTCGCGATAGCCACTCTGGGCTGGTAGAGGGCCCAACCGTACTGCACGGAACAGATTTAATATCCTTCGATGTGAGGGCTGGCGCAACAATACTAATCGCCGGGGTAATCGCTCATGGGAAAACCACCATCGATCGAATAGAGCATATCGACCGAGGATATGAGCACTTTGATGGTCGGCTACGATCATTAGGGGCAAAAATATCCCGAATTGGCTCCTAAAATGTTAAAATAGCAACTATGTTTAATAAAAGAATTGCAATAGACCTTGGCACAGCAAACACTAGGGTATATATCCCCAAGAAAGGCCTTGTGGCTAATGAGCCATCGGTGGTGGCTATTAGCGTTGATGATAATCGAATAATTGCCATCGGAAATGATGCTAAGGAAATGTTAGGTCGAACCCCAGACATCATTACGGCCTCCAGGCCTCTGAAGAACGGTGTAATAGCAAACTATCGGATCACTGAGGCACTGCTGAAGTATTTTATCAACAAGATAACAGGCCATGTTAGGCTGACTAGGCCAGAATTAATGATTAGCGTGCCGACTGGAGTAACATCTACCGAGCGTAGAGCAGTAATAGATGCAGCTATCGCCGCAGGTGCTAAAAAGGTTTATATAATTAGGGCGCCTGTCGCTGCGGCAATTGGGGCTAATGTCCCGATTTCGGCTCCAGCTGGCAATTTAGTAGTTGATATCGGCGAAGGTACTACCGAAGTAGCGATAATTTCGTTAGGGGGTATTGTAGCCCAAAACTCCGTTAGGGTCGGTGGTGGTCGTATTAGCTCCGCCATAGCTGATCACATCAGAAAAAAACATGGCCTAGTAATTGGCGTTCAGACAGCTGAGGACATTAAGACAAAAGTTGGCTCGGCAACTGCCCTTGATAAGCCCAAAAAGATGCAAGTCCGAGGCCGAGATGTGGTCGGGGGTCTCCCGAAGACAATCGAAGTCAGCAGCACTGAGGTAACGGGGGCTATTAAAGATCGCTTAGATGAAATTATTATGGCCGTCAAGGCCGTACTGGAACAAACTCCACCGGAACTCTCCAGCGATATTATCGACAGAGGCATGATTATAACTGGCGGTGGGGCACTATTAAGAAACATCGACAAACTCATGACAAAAGTCACTGGGGTACCAGCCTATATTGCCGAAGATCCAATGCTTTGCGTAATTAAGGGCGCCGGTGCGGCTCTTGAGAACCTTGATGAATATATACGGAGCGTAATAAGTAGCAAATGAGTAGCATCAACCAAAGCCTAGCTACCGCCCCCCAGCGTTTGATTAGCTGGGGGATTGTGGCAATATTACTGCTTATGCCCTTCCACGCGTTTTTCAGTATTTTCTTCGGCTATCTAGGTGCAAATCAAGCTCTAGTTCAGTCCTGGAAAGAAATTTTAATATTGCTTTTAACACTCATCTGGATATTGTTTCAGATTTATCGTCAGAAGCTAGCCTTTAAGGTAGATCCAGCCAATATATTATTTATCATAATAGTTTTCTTGAGCTTACTGGTGACTATTGTGTTTAGGACAAATCCCGAGGTCGTGTTGTTGGGTATTAAAACCAACCTAGTGGCAATTGCCATATACTTCATTGCTCAGATACCATCCCCAGCTAAGTCCTTTCTAAAATCAAACATTTTATGGATCGTACTCATACCGGGCTTGCTTGTGTCATTTTTGGCAATAGCTCAAGCTCTTATAATACCACCTGACTTACTGTCCAAATTAGGCTATAACCCAGAAACAATCAACCCAAGACAAATCATCGATGGCTCTATTGCCTTCTACAGATCTTTTTCTACTTTAGGTGGGCCTAATCAGCTTGGTGCTTATCTTTTGGTGCCACTGGGCTTTGCAATAAGCTACGGTATTAGATCTAAAAATTTATGGGTCGGGCTATCATCCTTACCTATTTTGGCAGCAATATTTTTAAGTTTCTCAAGAAGCGCTTGGATAGGAGCAATTATTGTGGTTTTCCTGGCAATCCTGCTCAGTGTAGATAAGAAGAAAAAAATCATTTTCGTTGTAGCATCGGCGATATTTTTAATAATTGCTGGCTTTACGGTATTTAATTTATCGAATAAGAATCAATATGTCGAGAATGTACTACTTCACGGAAGGTATTTCGAGAACAGGATTGAAGGCTCCGACAAATATAGACTAAACGCAGTTACCTCGGCCGTCGAGGAGATATCAAAATCTCCATTAGGCCACGGCTTGGGAACTGCTGGCCCAGCCAGCCTTAAATCTAGTCAGCCTGTAGTGCCCGAAAACTGGTTTTTGCAAATAGCCTACGAGATAGGAATATTTGGATTAATATTGTATGTAATGGCTTTCTCATTTTTATTAGGCGACTTTATTCGTAACAGACATAAGCCAATAGCCGCTAGCCTATTTGCTATTACCGCCGGCCTGCTTGCAGCCAGCATGTTTTTACATGTCTGGGCAGATTCTACTTTGGTACTTATTATGTTCACATTATACGGGGTGTATAAATCGAGGACTCAATGAAAATAGCAATATTGCACGATTGGCTCAACCACAAGCGCGGCGGGGCCGAAAATGTATTATTTGAACTAGCTGAAATGTACCCTAAAGCTGATATTTTCACTCTTGTATATAACCCCCCGAAGTTTGACGACAAGTTAGGCCACAGGATAATTAAAACCTCTGGCCTTCAGTATTTCCCGGCTTTTATTAAAAAAAGGCCAAAGCTACTACTACCATTTATTAGGCGTGCAGTTGGCGGGCTAAAGCTAGAAGGCTATGATCTTGTCATTAGCTCATCCACAGCCTGGGTTAAGAATGCTAATATCAAAAAAGGCACCAGACATGTCTGCTATTGCTATAGCCCAGCCAGGATGCTTTGGGATAGCTGGCCTAAATATATGCTTGAAATGAATCTCAACACCATATCCAGATTCTATATAGTGAATCTGGCATCAAGCCTGAGGCTTTGGGACTACTATCAAAGCCAAAAAGCAGTAGAATTTATTGCAATAAGTGGCTTTATTTCGGACCGAATCAAAAAGTTTTATGGCCAACCCAGCAAGGTTATATACCCTCCAGTAGATATCTCTAAGATGGCTGCGGTAAATACCCGTAACAGACAGGAATACTATTTGGTGCTTTCTGTCATGTCTAAATATAAGAACATTGAATTAGCTATCGAGGCTTTTATCGCAAACGGCCTAAAACTAGTCGTGGCAGGGGATGGTCCAGATTTGGTCAGGCTCAAAAAACTAGCCTCTAGCCACCCCAATATTAGCTTCGAGGGAAGGGTTAGCGCCGATCAGAAATCTCAGCTAATGCGGGAGGCCAAGGGCTTCATATTCTGTAATATCGAAGACTTCGGGATTACGATGGTTGAATCAATCGCCTCGGGCACAGCGGTATTGGCCTTAAGAGGTGGCGGGGCAACCGAAATTATCAGCGACGGCGTGACTGGCATGTTTTTTGACAAGCCCACCGAAGGCAGCCTTAATAGAGCAATCGTAAGATTTAATAAAGCTTTTAGTGGGGATTATAAGCTCAATAACAAATACTTAGCTAGTAAATTCGGGCGAGACAGGTTTGTTAGCCAGCTGAGAGGCTTTATTGATGGCGAATAAATCTATAGATATACTTGGGGTCAGGATTGATATTCTTAAGATTTCGCAAATCAACGAGATTATCCTGGACCGGGCTAACAGAGTTTCGGGTGATCCACTGGTTGTTTTTAAGCCCTATGTTGAGTTTCTTGCATTGTCAGCGCGAAATGATGATATTCGAGCACTGCTAGGCAAATCCGATTATAATGTCGCCGATTCGTCTGCCCTGCAATGGGCAGCTAGTTATTTATATGGGTCGCCCAAGAAGATATCAGCGATAAAAAGCTTACTTTTTAAGATCCATTCAATCGCCTGGCGCAGCCAAGTTATACCGCAGCGAATGGGAGGGGTAGACCAGACAATCCCATTATTAAAGCTGGCCAGTGATAATAATTTTAAGATCGGTATCCTTGGTGGCCCAAAGGATGTAGATAGAACTCAGCAGCAACTGCTTAAAAGGTTTAAGGGCATTGATCTTAAGGTTTGGTCTGGGTATTACAGTGCCTCCAGTGAGGCCCAGCTAGTAAAACAAATATCTGATAGTAAATTAGATATCCTATTCTGTGCTATGGGCTTTCCCAAACAAGAATATTTTATAGTCAATAATCGTGCAAAGCTCGCTGCTAAAGTCTTAATAGGCGAGGGGGGTAGCTTCGATTATGATTCTCTTGGGGGACCCCTAAAACGAGCGCCAGCCTTGCTCCGGCGATTGAGCCTCGAGTGGTTATGGCGTTTACTGCTTCAGCCTAGGCGAGCCGTCAGGCAATTATCTATCCCAATCTTCATTGCAAAAGTTATAAAGCAAAAATCAATTCAAAAATAACTTTACGCTTATGGTGATATGACCTATAATGGTTATATTAATTATGTGTATTTATGATAGAACTTAGCGAATGTCCTAATTGTGCTTCTGATGACCAAGTTACAATAGCTGGTAAGATTTTTTGTATGCGCTGCGGTACCCCTGCTGAGGATAACGCCATGATCGCTGATGCCACAGCTGCTGCCCCAACCGATAGCCCACCAGCAGAAATTCCTGCGCCTCCTAAGCCTCCAGAGATAATCTCGCATCCAAGCGTCTCGAAATATTCAGACCAAAATGTCGCGCAACCCCAATTAGTGCCGAACTCTGAGGCTCCTACTGATGCTGAATCTAGTACCCAACCCGCCCAGGAACCTGTCATTACCCCAGCAATCCAGCCGACGCCAGAATTGAGCCCAAATCAATCATCACCAAGCACCCCAACCCTACCAGCCACTCCTAGCAATGGCACTGCTATGGAAGCAGCCCAAATTGATGCTGAAATTGCATCACTCTCAGCCCCAGCACCAGTCCCAGCACCAGCCCCAGCACCAGCCCCAGCACCGGCCGTAACACCTAATATGTCTACTCTTCCGCCCGCTCAGCCTATGCCTCCTGCCGTATTAACACCTAATACTGTTGCCGATGATATTACTACCCCGACAATCCCTGCCTTTCCCTCAGTACCAGCCACCCCAGCATTTGCAGTAGCCGCCCCGCAGCCGATATTGGATCTAAATACTGCTACACAATATACCCCTGCTCCGAATACCACACCTAACCCTATGCCGCCCCAACCCGGTGTATTATTCCCGCTAGCCCCGGTTGCCCCACCAGCATCGAACATAATGCCGTCCCAGGCTAGTACGGTAGATCCTATAAGTCTTAAGGCAGACCCAGGAGGCTTTACCGATGCCGAGTTAGATGCTCTGACAACGCCAGATTCAAATCAAACTATCGCACCGCCGCTGGCCCAGCCTGCTGTACCTGGCTTAGCTCCAATCGCTGCTCCAGCAATAGCCACAGCTGGTATCTTTGCTGAAAGCCCAACAAACCCAGCTCCAGAATTATTGACACAACAAAACCCTGGCGTAGATGCCATGGCTCAAGCAAGTACTCCAGATACTAGCGATACAGTCATTGCTCCTCCAGAGAAGCTGAATCAAGATAAGTATCAGCAGTTTAAAGATCTAAAAAGTAGTAAGCTAGCCAAGCCGGCTGGAATCGTAGTGAGTGTATTGGCGCTATTTTTGACAGGTGCATATTTATGGCAATCTAACTATTCTAACTTGGCATTCAAAATTGCTAGCGCCAAAGCTGGGGTCAGCGCGAGTGTCCCAGGTTATATTCCGGCTGGCTACAATTTAGGTGGCGATATCCAGACGAACCCAGGCACTGTTAATTATAACCTTGTTAATAATAACCAAAACAAGCGGATATCTATTACTCAGTCCAAGACAGACTGGGATAGCCAAGCACTGGCCGAGAGCTATGTTGCGCCTAAAGCCGAAAACTATTTAGCTGTCCAGGCAAAGGGGCTAACTATTTATATGCTTGGAAATAATCAGGCAACTTGGGTTAACAAGGGGACATGGTACAAGATAGAGAGCCTAAATCAAGCTATTAGCCAAGAGCAAGCGGTAAAGATAGCAGGTAGCTTATGAACGACAGGGCCTGGGAGGAGCTAGTGGAGCTCATTGACACTAAGTATGAAGTGGATAACTCTGATCGTAGCGAAGTACCACTGGAAGACGACCATAAGTATAAAAAAATTATCGAATCGATATTTTTTGAAAAGGATAATACCAAGTTCAAAATAGAGAGAGTAACATCACCCAGAATAGTTGATAAAAAAACCTTTTATTCAGGCCACGCCAGCGCAAATCAGCTCAAGTATGTGTATGACCCTGTAGAAACCTCTACCAAAGTGTTTTTTTATAAGCAGCTGCCAGATGGCAATTACAATGAAATTGCACCAGAAGATCTCATGAGCACAGGCTAATCTGGTATAATTACCAGTATGAGTAAGCCAGTTAGAGTTAGATTCGCACCGAGCCCAACTGGGCTCTTGCACATAGGCGGAATTAGAACCGCTTTATTTAATTATCTTTTTGCAAAGGCAAACGGAGGTAAATTTATTTTAAGGCTGGAGGATACAGACAGAGAGAGGTTTGTAGAAGAAGGCGTAGATCAAATTATAAAATCTCTAGATTGGTTCGGTTTGCATCCCGATGAGGGCGTATGGTATGAAGAAAAACCAGGTGAACATGGTCCATATATACAATCAAAAAGGCTAAATCACTACAACAAATATGCCCAAAGTTTAGTCGATCGGGGTCTGGCCTACTATTCCTACTCCACGCCTGAACAAATTAGTGCATTTCGGGCCGAGGCTATTGAAGAGAAGCGACCATTTGTCTATAAAGAGTCTATGGAGCCATCCTCAAAGCCTGACGACACTTCAGCTTACCCAATAAGGCTTAGGGTAGGTGAGGGCACTACTAATTGGAAGGATGAAGTAAGAGGAGAGTTCAATACATCAAATGATATAATTGATGACTTTATTATCATAAAAGCTGATGGGTTCCCGACCTATAATTTCGCCAATGTAGTCGATGACGGCCTAATGGAGATATCTCATGTAATTAGGGGCGACGAGTTTATAAGCAGTACCGCAAAGCATGCTTTACTTTATGATTTATTAGATTTTGACAGGCCAAAGTGGGTACATTTGCCTCCAATCCTGGGCCCAGATGGAAAAAAGAAATTAAGCAAACGAGATGGCGATGTAGATGTCTTGGAATACAAAGCCAAGGGGTATTTGCCGAAAGCTCTGATGAACTTTTTAGCAATGCTTGGCTGGAACGACGGAACAACTCAAGAAATTTTTTCACCTCAAGAACTTATAGATAGATTCTCGATTGATAGAATTCAAAAAAGCCCTGCTGTGTTTGACGCCAATCGGCTAGATTGGATGAACGGCGAATACTTACGCAATAAGCTAAGCGAAGATGAGCTGATTGAAGAGATTCGAGCCTTTATACCAATTGAGTGGCTATCGGATATCGAATATTTCAAAACCGTTCTTAGACTCGACCGCGAGAGGATAAAGAGATTCGATGAGGCCAAATATATTATGGAAATATTTTTTGAAACCCCAAAAATAGATATGAATATGCTCTGCAAAAAGGATAATATTGAAACCGTTAGGTTTTGGGTTGCCGAAGTCATCAAGACCATTGATGATATCCAATTCGAACACGACACAGTTGATGAATCGCTACGAGGGCTGGCCCAGAAGTTAGATGTTCAGGTTGGGCAATTGTTTTATGCGCTACGCGTGGGGTTAACTGGACGAACACAAGCACCAGGGCTATTTGATATTTTTGTAACACTCGGCAAAGCCGAATCTATAAAGCGGC